>CAZNCO010000243.1:0-6839 GCA_964571345.1 uncultured Ohtaekwangia sp. | reverse complement strand
GCTCGATGAGCAATTTCTGAATCGCCATCGCAGCAACCTGAAACAGATTTTGCTAGACAACACGTGCTTCGGTCGCGAGGCATTCAAACGGCCAAAAGAACACGAAGTACTCGATTCAAGATTGTTTAAGGAAATCACCATTTTGAAAGCATTGCAAGGAAGGGCAGCAATGCAAATCGGGTCTTCCGGAAGCGGCAATCACTTTGTTGAGTTTGGATTGATGGAAGTTGGTGAACAGAACGAGTGGAAGTTGAACCCAGGAAAATACCTCGCGGTGCTATCACATTCTGGTTCCCGTGGACTAGGTGCAGAGATAGCGCGACACTACACACGTGTAGCAAAGCAGGTTTGTCTTTTGCCTGGCGATTCAGCAAATCTTGCGTGGCTTGATCTCAATACCGAAGCTGGTCAAGAGTATTGGCTCGCAATGAATCTCGCAGGTGATTATGCTTCGGCAAATCATCACCAGATTCATGAACGCATCTCGGATGCACTTGGCGAGCAAGTGTTACTGTGCGTTGAGAACCATCACAACTTTGCGTGGAAAGAAAACTTATCGAATGGCACGGAAGTGATTGTTCACCGCAAAGGTGCAACCCCTGCTGGCGAAGGAGTACTCGGTATTATTCCCGGATCGATGACAGCCCCTGGCTTCATCGTGAAAGGAAAAGGTAATGCAGCATCATTGCAGTCGGCATCGCATGGTGCCGGACGATTAATGAGCCGCAGTACAGCTAAGCAAAACATCACCAACAAAATGGTGACGCAGGAGTTGCAGAAGCACGAAGTGGATTTGTTGGGCGGGGGATTGGATGAAGCGCCCATGGCCTACAAGGACATCCAAAGAGTAATGCACTACCAGGATGACCTTGTGGATGTAGTCGGAACATTTGTTCCAAAGATAGTAAGGATGTGTGGAGATGATTCACCATCCGAAGATTAAATAGGCATTCGTTTCAACTTTCAGGTTGGGCGAATGCTTGATCTGAATTTTTTTAAAGTTGAAAAAGTTTATGACACGAATTGATTGGCTAGAAAAACATTTGGTGGGAGCAGAACAGCTCTTCTACGAGAATAAAGTAGAAGAAGGATTGGAGCGGTTAAACAGCCTGCTTTACGAAGAGCCAGGATACGGAAGCCTGCATAACCACCTGGGTTGGGCATACCTCTATTATTCTGCTGACACGGATCGCGCTGAACTTCATTTGAAGATGGCGATTCGTTTTGCGGAATCTTTTCCTGCACCTTACCTGCACCTCGGTGCGTTGTACATTCGGTTGGGAAGATACAGTGATGCGATTTACTGGTTGAAGTTGGGATTAACAAAGCACCAGCCAAACCGCGTTGCCTTTCTTCAGAATATGGCGCAAGCTTATGAGTTGCAAGGCAAGTGGAGTGAAGCTATCAAAGCCTACAAAGATGCAATGATGGCAACTGTTGTTGAACATGAAGTAAGCAATCTTGCTGCAGGTATAAAGAGATGCCGGAGGAAAAGGCTGTCGCTTTTTTTTTCGTAACAGAGAAATCATCCTTGTCAGAATGCTTCTGATGATAGCGATTCGATTAATTTTTAAGGTTCTGATTATTTAACCGCGACTAAGTTGGTCGCGGTTCTATTTTTCTTAATCACCTGATGGCTGACCCCGATGCAGACGTTATTCAGGAGATGGAGCCCAGCGACCTATGCTACTATTTCCTCTCGATGGGGGAATCGCAGTGGATAAAAGTGAAAACCTAAACTGCGTAAGAGTAGTGTTAAAATAATTCTGTTGTTTTCGGTTTACATTGAAAGGATCTTTTTGATCAAAGAGATCATTTATTTTAAATAGCCTGTAAATAATTAATGATACTTTCCGCTACCTCTACACATCCAAAGAAGACACCAGCCCCCAGCGTAATGTGACGCGGTGAAAGGTTTGACAACGCAAAAGGAAATGCTGCCACTGACGCAAAGCTAAAACTCAACCCAACAAGCACAGCAAGAATGGTCGCGGCCATCCCATTAGGGATAACATAAATTAGTGCGAGCAGCAAAAAGGTTACAATCAGCCCATACGTCATGCTGGAAGCCACTCCAAACTTATTAATATATCGCACCAAGGGTACTGCAGCTATTGCTGAGATAATAAGTACACCTGCAACCAGTACGGAGCCATCGGTAGTCAATGAAAAATCTGCTTTTGCCAACATCCAATCAGCTAAATAATTTTTTATCAAAGCTGTCGCAAGTCCTAAGGCAAGTCCTGCAAGGAGCACTTTGAAGTATTTGTTTTCCTTGGATTTTGCTTCTTCGGCATCCCTGTGAAACTCGATGTTGCGTGTTGTTCTCTTGAAAAAATATCCTGTAATAATCATTAAGAATCCGCCCAAGGAAAAAGTTGCAACTGGACCAATAGCATTCACAAAATCAATAAGCAATGGCTCAAAAGCGGATAGCAGCTCGGTCGACAATACAATAAGTGCCATTGCAGCGGGAAGATCTTTTGCCGGTGCAAACATTTCAAGCATAGAATTGGCTGGGCTATGAAAAACATTCATGGAAATTAACCAAACCACGATCATAATTGGTAAAGCTGCCGTAAGGTCAAGAGTTGTGGCCGTGCCTACGGTGAATGCCACCAGCATAAACACCATGGCTGTCACGCTTATTCCAACAGTAAATACAACCAGCCGATTTCCATTTTTCTTAATTATATAATCACCTACAACACCCGCCACCGGTGGAATTAGCACGAGGATAAGACCTTGTGCGATGATGAGAAATAACTTCAGTTCAGTGAAGTGAAAAATCTCTAGAACTTTTGGCTGATAATTGTGATATGCAATCCAGCTGATGACAATTGCTGCATTCAGCGCAAGTAAACTATAAACTTGGGCCCAGTTTGTCTTGGGTTGGGCAGATGTTGTTGAATTCATGTTTAAATAGTGGGTTCAGTTTGATATACGAAACGAAAAGTCCAGCTGGATTTCTGTTTCCGTAAAAAAGTTTCAAAGACCAAAGCCCACCTGACTCAATTCTCTAATTACCAATCATGATAAAAGCTCCCCAATAATAGGGTTCTTTATATTTTGTCATTAGTTGAGTTTGAGCCTGCTTAAATGCCTTCAATTTGCTTCCACCCTTAGACAAATTGGTATAAAAATTTGTCATTAAAGCCTGGGTAGCAGCATCATCTACTTTCCACAAGCTCATTACCAATGCTTTTGCACCGGCCACAATGAAGGAACGCTGCAACCCGTAAACCCCCTCTCCCGCCCGAACATCACCGAGACCCGTTTCGCAAGCACTAAGCACAATCAAATCTGTTCCATTCAAATTCAAATTCATTGCTTCATAAGCCGTGAGCACTCCATTATCATTGCTTTCAAGATTAGGCATCGATTCACCTTTTATTGTTTTGGATGCGCCCGCAAGCAAAAGCCCCGAACGTAGTAAAGGATTATTTTTCGCGTTTTCTGCGTCCACCCCTATTCCATCACCACCTGTGTCTTGCAAGAAATAACCGTGCGTGGCAATGTGCACCAGCGAAGGGGCGGCCATCGATTTTATTTTGGCTTCGGTGGCTTCGTTTTGTTCTGACAATGAAACTTTATACCCACCTAATTTTAAAATCCCTGAAATACCTTCTACTTCAACTTTTGTTCCGGGTAATGCGGCAACCGCATCCCCACCATAATTTGGGAAGCCAAGCAGGAAAGCATTTTTCTTGGGCGCTGTTGCTTTTGCAGATTTGAGGCTGGCGATATCTTTTGAATTTCCTACCAATACAAAATCATACTGGTTGATTAGAAAATTTCCCGTTGACTTCTTGAGTGTATTCAGATTGATCTGATTGTAAACACCATCGGAAGACACATAGATCGTTTTTTTTCCCGCAAGGGAAGGTTCGATCTTCGCCCAAAACTGGTCGTATGAATATTGATCTGCAATTTTTTGAGTGACTGCATTTTTATAAAACTTCGCGTAGCGCGTCTCCAGCTGATTGCCATTATCAAGCACCACTAATAAAGGTGCGTTAGCATTTTTTGTCAAAACCAACACCGCATATTTTGAATCAGCTGTAAAATCTTTGTCATATGTTTGAATGCGTACAATTTCAAGAGCTGCCTCCGTATCTCCCAATAATGCAGCAATTTTCTGAAAGTCAATTTTTGAACTTTGAAATCCTTCCGAGAACTCAGCAGAACGTTCTGACAAAGACCGCTCCATAGAATTAGCCTCTTGTTCCAATGCCGGGAGATCAATTTTCTGGGCATTTAAATCTGCCTTTGAAAGCGAGTAATAACGGGCCAGCGTCTCCTTCTTTTCAATCCATGAAAGATAATCGCTGATCAACTGCTGATTACCGCTGCTCATGATCATCTGCTTGATTTTGTTGGTGCTGTTGAGCAGCAAGGCTTTGGTAGCCATCTGATAATTATACATATCATTAATCACTGAAGGGTCAGCAGCACTTGACTCTATACAAAAATTGAAGAAGCGCTGGAAGCGAGGCTGCAATACATCCCAGTATTTTGTTTTCTCTGCCTCACTCATTGGTGGAAAATAGCGATTCACAAAATCGAGTGACTTATCCATCGCATTCTTAAAGTTTTCTTTCGCTTTGGCGGGATCACCTTTCTTCCAATAAAGAATACCAAGATCTTCCTGCGACTTCACATAGTCTGGATGATTTTCTCCAAGGGCAAGCAAGCGAATTCCCAAAGCATCATTTAGTTTGGACTCAGCTTCTGCATACCGTGTTTGCGTGCGATAAAAGTTACCGAGATCGTTTAATACTTTTGCATAGTTAGGATTTTGCGCTCCAAACCGATCGAAGTAAACTTTCGCAGATGACTTCAAATAGTTCTCTACTTTGTCAAGTTTGCCCATCTGTATATAAAGAAGCGCGAGGTTATTGAGAACACCCGCATAGTAAGGACTTTTGCTGGCTGTCTTCAGCTGCTTCTCCAATTGCAGATAGATGGCTTCTGCTTCTTCAAATCTTTTCATGCGCTGATAGACAGATGCCAGGTTCGATTGAATGCCGGCTTTGTCATCTGCACTTTTATTTAATGCATCCAAAATAGCCGATGCCTGCTTTAATTTTTCCACAGCTGCCTCGTGTCGGCCGATTTTGGAATACAACACCGCTTGATTATTTAACACAGTAGCATATTCTTGTGATTTCTCTCCGAGTTTGTTTTTCACCACCTCAAGCGCTTCCGCAAAATATTTTTCCGATTCGTTGTAGCGAGCCGTCTCCTGATAGAGAACGGCCATGTTGTTAAGTGAAGAAGCACCAGCTTTGCTGTTGCGTCCAAGACTCTTTTCACGCATTGCCAAAGCATCTGCTGTAAATTTTTCAGAAGTACTATAGCGACCCATCGTGGCATAGATCAAACCCAGATCTGCATGCACTTTGCTGTAATTGATATTATCCGTAAGGTTAGCCGTTTCATATTGCGACTTCACATCGAGAAATTTCAATTCGGCCAGTTTGAATCCGCGGGCCGAATACATTTGCTCGGCTATGTCCAGATCTTCTCGAATGCGCTGAGCAGGCGTGACATCCGATTGACGTTTCAGCTTGTTATTGGAAAAAGCTGAGAGTAATTTACCCGCATCTTCATTCGCATCATGAATGTTCATCAACCCCGAGTTATCAATAACCGAAATGGCGTAGTTAAAATCGCTTGAGTCAATTTTATCGCGATTCTTGTCGATGCCTTTGACAACTTCTTTTTCAGCCAGCTTTTTTCCCTGATCAAGAAGCTTTTTACCAAAACCACCTAACTGGGCAAAACTATTAATCGACCCTGCAACTAAAACGAATCCGAAAACTATCTTCTTCATGGCAAAATATTTTTTAAAAATTATCACATTCGCGGTAAGCCGCTATTACGGCTTGCTCACCATCCTTGCCAGGCTTTGCATTTCCATGTTCCATTCCCAGCACTCCCTTATATCCTTTTTCATGCAGGTGTTTGAAAATGTTTTTGTAGTTCACTTCACCTGTAGTTGGTTCGTTTCGGCCCGGGTTATCACCAATCTGAATGTAAGCTATCTCTTCCCAGCATTGATCGATGTTTGCAATGATGTTCCCCTCGTTGCGTTGCATATGATAGATATCGTACAAAATTTTGCAGGCTGGGCTCTTTACTGCTTTACAAATCATGAAGCTTTGATGTGAACCGCGAAGAAAAAGTTCAGGTGTATCGCTAAGAGGTTCCAATACCATTGTTAATCCGTGTGGCTCAAAAATCTCAGCCCCTCTGCGCAGGGCATCAATCACATTGGCTGTCTGCATATCGACAGGAAGTTTACGATCGTAAAAACCGGGTACAACGGTCATCCATTTTGCATTCACTCGCTTGGCAGTCTCCACGCACTGTTTACATGTCTTCACAAAATTGTCTTTGAACTCTTGCTTGCCGGATGCGAGCGACACCTTCCAGTTCTCTCCACCGTCTACAACAAATACCCCCATGGTCATTCCAAGTTGAGCCAAGGTCTTCCCGATTTTTTCCTGATCCGCTACCGATCGTTGCAACATGCCATTGTCTTCCACCGCACGAAAGCCCTGATCCGCCATAAACTTCAGTTGGTCAATAAAATCGCTTCCGGCAGAATTTTTGAACATGCCATCATGCGGAGCATAGTTAAGTTGAAATGGCTTGCCCGCCAGAACATTTTTGGGAGCAGCGGTAGCAAATGAAGATGCCGCAACGGTCGCTGCAGCCGTGGTCAAACCTGATTGAATAAAAAATCTGCGATTCATAACTTATTAGGGGTGAATAAAACAATGCGACAATTCTTGTTTAAATTTCAACAAAAAATCGCAAAGGTGAAACGGCAC
>CAZNCO010000242.1:0-6844 GCA_964571345.1 uncultured Ohtaekwangia sp. | reverse complement strand
GGCGAGTGTACGGCTACCATCTCCCATATCGCTGACTTCTACTGAGCTAAAAACGAATTTTATCGAACGCGCATCGATGCCACACCAAAGCTACACGTATGCCATACCGAAGGGAGTTGAATGCCGGCAGCATGCGGAATTGGTGGTGATCCTAAGGGATGCGCAACCACAACAACTGCAAGCCCACTGAAAGGATATAGACATAACGAGCAAAGAACAGCGCAGATCAGTAAGGGCGACAAATGCGTTAGCCTTTCCAAGACATTCTATTGATCTGCCAAATTAACTTCAGCACGACTCCGATATTGAATACGCGAAGCATCTTTATTTTCTCTCGCTTCCATGATTCAGAAGACTGTTCTGCTTTTGCTGTTTTCACCTTTAGAAAGGTCGGTCAGGCTGAACACGCGGCAAATTAATGGAGACCTCGCTAAAATTAACTACCTTTGCGCCTTAACTATTATTAATGAAATCATTTGAATCTCTGGGTCTTACCGGAGAACTGGTGGAAAATATCCGCCAACTGGGCTTTGAAACGCCCACGCCCATTCAGGAAAAAGCTATTCCCGTATTATTAAAAGGAGATACTGACCTGGTTGGGTTGGCTCAAACAGGTACCGGAAAAACAGCTGCCTTTGGTTTGCCTTTGATCGACTTGATCGATGCAAACAATCACAGCACACAAGCGTTGGTGGTAGCACCTACACGCGAATTGAGTGTACAGATTACGAGCGACTTTGAGCGCTTCAGTAAAAATGTGAAAGATCTGAACATCGTTACCGTATATGGTGGCGCCAGCATTTCAGATCAGATCAGAAAAGTAAAACGCGGAGCACAAATTATTGTAGCTACACCCGGCCGTTTGATCGACTTGCTTTCACGCAAAGTAGTAGACCTGCGCAACATCCAGTTTGTAGTGCTGGACGAAGCGGATGAAATGCTGAACATGGGCTTTAAAGAAGATATCGATGAAATACTTTCTACTACGCCCGAAAGCAAACGCGTATGGCTCTTCTCAGCTACGATGCCACGCGAAGTGCGCGAGATTGCCAACAACTACATGAGCAATCCGCAAGAGCTTGCCATGGAAGGGAGACAGCAAGGAAACGAAAACATTGACCACCAATATGCAGTCGTGGATGATCGCGATAAGTACCTTGCTTTGAAACGCTTTGTTGATTACGCACCCGATATTTTTGGTGTAATCTTCTGTCGCACGAAAATGGATACCCAAAAGGTTGCCGAGCATTTAATCAAAGACGGCTACAATGCCGATGCCCTTCACGGGGATTTGACGCAGGCGCAGCGCGACCGTGTGATGAAAAGCTTTAAGAATAAAACCCTGCAGTTGCTGGTAGCAACCGATGTGGCTGCCCGCGGTATTGATGTGAATAACATCACCCACGTGATTCACATGAACATGCCTGACGAGATGGAGTTCTACACACACCGAAGCGGGCGCACAGCGCGTGCTGGTAAGAAAGGAATTTCACTTGCCATCATTTCGAAGAAAGAAATAGGAAGAATCTCTCAGATAGAAAAAACATTGAAGCGCAAGTTCACTAAAATGAACGTGCCTACAGGCGATGAAGTTTGCCAGATGAAGATTGTAGGCCTTGTTCACAAAGTGCGTGAGGTGGAAGTAAATGAGGAAGAGATCGATTCATTCCTGCCGGAAGTATATCATGAACTGAAAGATTTGAGCAAAGAAGATATTATCAAGCGTTTCGCGTCCATCGAGTTCAACCGGTTCCTGGAGTACTATCGCGATGCACGCGACTTGAATAAGTCAGAGAAAAGATCGTATGTCGAAGATGGCGCAACAGAATCGTATTCAACAGGCGATCGCATCTTCATCAACGTAGGCAAGATGGACGGCCTGGAGAAAGGCAACTTACTCGGCCTGATCTGCGACTATGGAGAAATAGATAAAGGTAAAATCGGCAAGATTGATCTGAAAGGTGCGTATTCTTTCTTTGAAGTAGAGAAAGGACTAGCCGAACAGGTAATGAAAGGATTTGAAGGCGTAGAAGTGCGTGGAAGAAAAGTGAGGCTAGAGATGACAGGCGCCAGACGCGAGAAATTTGAAGGCGGAGGCAGCGAAGGTGGTGAACGCAAACGTAAGTTTTCCGGAGGTGGCGGAGGAGGCCGCAGAGAAGGCTCATGGGGAGGCAAGAAGAAGGAAGGCTCGTGGGGTGGCAACAAAGGTGGCAGAAAAAGATATTGAGTAGTTCCGTGGCGTAATTATGAAAGTCCATCATCTCCCGCAGGATATTTTTCTTACGAAGAAGGATGCCTCCGAAGAGCTGATCTTTCATAATTATGCGGCCACGGTAGGTTCATTCAAAGGGCGTAGCGTTCTCCATAAGAATGCGATCAGCCTGGTGATCAGTGGCGAGAAAACCATGCACTTCGCCAACACCACCGTGCACATCAACGACAGTGAATTTCATTTTCTTTCAGCTGGCAATTGTCTTGCATCAGTGAGCTTGTCGCCCAAAAAGATATTTAGAAGCATGCTGGTGTTCTTCGACAACAAGGTACTTACCGATTTTTACCTGCGGCACAATGATGTGATCAAACGTTATCAAGGGAAGCATAAAGTGAAACCTGAGCCTTATATTTCCTTTCAGAAAGACTCATTCATTTACAATTACATCGATTCACTGCATCTGCTTTTTCAGAGCGGAGCGAAGATTTCCTCAGAGATGAGGCGCCTGAAGTTTGAGGAGCTGATGCTTTATTTGCTGGAAAGGTACCCCGAGAAAATCCTGTCGTTCCGTTCTTCGCAAAGCCGTGATCTCAATGACCTTGAGATACGCAAGGCCGTAGAAACCAATGCGGCAGGCAACATCACCCTGGAGGAGATGGCGTTTCTGTGCAATATGAGTTTGTCTACCTTCAAAAGAAAGTTTCAAAAGCTGTATGGCACTTCGCCAAGCAAATGGATGCTGCAGCGCAAAATGGAGACCGCCAAAAACCTGTTGCTGCACTTTCATGCAAAGCCGGGAGAGGTGTATCGCCAATTGGGATATGAAAGTCATTCGAGCTTTGCGCAATCGTTCAAGCAAACTTTTGGACGTACGCCCTCTGAATTTCAGCGCGAGCAGTTGACCGTTTAGCAATAGCTTTTGAACGGGTAGCTGCGCAACGCACCTATAAGTTTGCATCAAACAAATCTGATTTTGCAAACCAATACCGAACAAAACAAAAAAGCTGTTCTCCGCTTTAACAAAGAAGTGATTGAACAAGGTAATGCGGACACTTTTCATGAGCTGGTGGCTGCTGATGTAGTCAACCATACAGCCCCCGAAGGTTCGCCCAACGGAAAGGATGGGATGTTTTATTTTCTATTCAACATCTTGCGCACAGCGTTTCCGGACTTGACCGTGGAAGTGCTTGACCAGGTGGCGGAAGGTGATAAGGTGTGTTCACGCAAAGTGATTCGCGGCACGCACCTCGCAGAGTTTATGGGCATTGCGCCCACGCAGAAGAAAGTTGCCATCCACGTGATGGATATGGTGCGGCTTCGCGAAGGAAAGTATGCTGATCATTGGGGCATGAGCAATATCTCTGAGGTTGTGACCCAGCTATCAAAAGGTTAAAGGGTGAGCAGAGCAGAGTAGATTTTCCCGTTGTAGAGAGAAGGTGTTTCTTCTAAAAATACCGGTGCTTGCAGTATAGTAGCTTTCGCAAGTTCTTGCAGCTTGCGAAAGCTGATGGGATAGGGAACCCATTGACTGGCGATGTCAAGTTCGTACTCCACCAAAAGTATGCGGCCATCGTGTTTCAGCACCTTCTTTATCTTTTCGATAAAGGCTATTTTGTCTTTTACAAAATGGAGAGAGTTGGCCATCAGCACACCATCCAGCGGAGTGGTTTTGATGTCATCTTTTGTAAAGTCAAGATGTATTTTGGTGAATTGAATCTGAGGATCTATCTGAATTTGCTGCAGGGCACTTTTGTTTGTATTAATGGCATAAAGTGCGCTGCCGGGCAGCAATAGTGATGCCAATGCTGAAGTGAACAACCCATTGCCGGCACCCAGATCGGCCCAGGCTTGCGGCTGTGTGTGTTGAGGCACGCCCTTTTTAATCAGATGAACAGCAGTGCGCAGTTCCATGTTTGTGTGTAGCACCAAAACAATTTATGAATAGAATAAAGTTTCCGTATAAACTTCTACTTTTGATTATTCATCATTTATGAAGGACTATAAAAAGTATTACATCATCCCGGCAACGCCCGAAGATATTTATCTCGCACTTACAAACCCGGCTACCCTTCATGCCTGGACGGGCGAGGAAGCGGAGATGAGTACGGAACCAGGAAGAGAATTTTCGCTGTGGGAGGGAAGCATTGTTGGCAAAAACCTGGAATTCGTTCCCAACAAAAAGATTGTGCAAGAGTGGTACTTTGGCGATCAGGAAGAGAAATCTATTGTCACTATAAAACTTCACGCACACGATCAGGGTACTTCCGTAGAGCTGCGCCACACCAATATTCCGGATTCAGATTATAATGATATTGTTGATGGCTGGAACGACACCTATTTTGGTTCACTGCGCGAATTTTATGAGGATGATGAAAGTGAACCGCACCCGCTGAAAAGCAAACTTTGAGGTAGCCCTATAATGGAAAACGGGAACTACAATTGCTCGTGGTTCCCGTTTCGTTTTTCATCAGCCGTAGCTTTTGAGAAACTCTAATCCACATTTCGCAAATCAAAACTTGCCTCAACTACCTTGCAATAGTTGCTCTGGGTTTCGTGCTTTTGCCTCCCGAAGGATACGCAGGCACAATCTTTTCACCCCGGCTTTTTTGTTTTCACTTTCCGTAGAAAATGAACTTTTGTTTTACCGGTGCTCTTGAGCTATTTACCATTGACTTAATTAGGGATATGAATATACACTCACAGTTATACCTGATCAAAATAAAATAAGAAAAAGAACTGCACAAGTTACACACCGAGTTACGCACATGGCTTGAATGTTTTGATTTTATCGTGCATTCAATGAGAGTAATAGAACCAAGAGATGTCAGCGTAGTTGTATCGCGTATTGTTGCCGAAGCCTGTTTGAAAGAATTTCTTTTTCTGGAAGCTATTGATTTCGTCTTCACTTTTTCGGTAGCCACAATTGTAGGCTGTGGCGAAGAACCTTATTTTCTCTTCACCTTGTTTGGTTGGAAATCGCCTTTCCATGATTTTGACGAATGCACACAAATACGCAACCATCTTGGTTTTATCCTTCATTCTCTTCACCCGGCTTGACCTGTTGGTTTCTGAGGAAAGCGTATCATTCGCAATTACTCCTAGTTTATCGGCTGCGGCCTTGCCACCCATAGCTGAAATGAAATCAACTTCAATGTTTTCTGCGAAAGACGGCTTGATTTGAAAAGGGCCAATCGAGAAGTTGGCATACGCTTTTCCGTATTGCACGTACAACGTTTCGAGAGCAAACGTCTCGATCTTATCCTGCAAGGAATTGAAGCGGATCAACTCAGGAAATACGATGGCCTTAACTTCCTTTGGTTTTAAACCGAACGTGGTGATGACCGAATCAATCCATTTTTCCTTTTGCAGGAATGAAATGGCTTTTTCATAGTCTTTGCCGAACGTTTTTTGGTAGTCTTCCTGCGCCTGCGCGAGCGTAAGGGAAAGAGTAAGAACGACAGCAAGCGAAGCAGTGCGACTCACGCAACTTTAAAATGGCTTTTGATACATCACCACCTGGCGATCTTCGAGTGCCAGCCACTTAAAATATACTTTACCTCCCGCATTTATTAGCGCCATTTTCAACGGGTATTGAAAATAGTCGCCATCCGGAAAGGAGATGGTATTATCCTTCACCACGGCAATCCCTTTTGCATCTGAGCTTACAAACAGATCGCACGGGTCATAGCTTGTGTTCGCTGCAAATGTTTTTACAACCTTGCCGTCAATGCTTACAACATCTTTGGCATATGTGATCATATGATTACCGGAGGCAGAATACCATGCACCATGAAACCAGCCCGGGTCATTTACCTTGTAGGTTTTTCCGGAAGAAGTGATAATGGAGTATTGCGAGTCCATGCCAATGCCAAACATGGCAAACTCTGAATTATTAGGTGCAGCAATAACAGACATAGGCGCGAGCTGCGTTGTAATCACAGCAGACGAAGCAGAAGAAATGATTTTATTATCCGTTCCTCCGTCATTGACAACAGCATAAAAGTGTGAGCCATCGGGGGTGAGAAAAAATGACTGTATCATTTTGTAGGGCCCATAGCTCTTGCTGTGAAAATTAATCGTGACGCTTTCAACCATTGTATAAGATTGCTCTGATGCCTGTTTCATTGCCTTCTTCACCTCATCCATTTGTTCCTTCGTCATGTATGCCGACATCTGTTTTAATTGTTCATCGGTCATGCCCGGAGCTTTGTTGGTAGAAGTCTTTTCGGTGATGTATTTTTTCATCTCATCGCTTCCTTGCTCCAGGGTGCGTAACTTGGAGTAACTGCATTGCAAGGCTGTTTGACAGCCACTGTTGGCGGTAGGACAGGGCACAGGAGTGCGGGTTCCATTTTTGTAGGCGTAACACTGCATGCCGTTATTCACGCGTTTGTTTAGAATAAAGGAAATCTGGTTGAGTGAATTGCCCAGGTTGATGCAGCTCTCCTGATAGTCAAAATTCTCGTCACTACTTAGGGTTAGCACTACCGTGCGGGTAACATTGGCGCTTAAAATATCTTTATTAGGGGTGGCATTTGTGGTATTGTTTGCTCCGCTTTCAATTTTATTTAATTCCTGGGCAGCTTTATTCTTTACTTTGTTAAGCAGGCCCTGGGCGTTAGTAGCCCCAGA
>CAZNCO010000241.1:0-6887 GCA_964571345.1 uncultured Ohtaekwangia sp. | reverse complement strand
TTCCTCGATTCTCCTTGCTCTAATGGCTTCGGGTCTAAATGGGCAACAGTTTGCATTTCATGGCTACTTGCCCATCGAGGCAAAAGAAGCCGCAAGAAAAATCAAAGAATTGGAAAATGAATCGAGGCAAAAGAATCAAACCCAAATTTTTATTGAGACTCCTTACCGTAATAATCAAGTTCTAAAACATTTACTGGATAGTCTGCATTCACATACCAACCTTTGCCTTGCCTTGAACCTTACGGGAAAAGATGAATTCATTAAAATGCAAACGGTAGCTGAGTGGAAAAAGAACATTCCAGCGCTCCCTAAAGAACCAGCCGTATTCCTGTTTCTTAATAAGCTCTGATTCGCTTGGATTCAGCTATTGTGAACATTGACTAATCAAGTAATTCGAGTATTTTTGCCGACTTAAAAATTGTAATCACAAATCATAAATCGCAGTTATGCCTTATCTATTCACTTCTGAATCCGTATCCGAAGGCCATCCCGACAAAGTAGCGGATCAAATTTCCGATGCTCTAATAGATTATTTTCTAGCCTATGACCCGCAATCAAAAGTTGCTTGTGAAACACTTGTAACTACTGGTCAGGTGGTATTGGCTGGTGAAGTAAAATCACAAGCTTACCTGGATGTTCAGGACATCGCGCGTGAGGTGATTCGCAAAATTGGTTATACCAAGAGTGAATACATGTTTGAAGCAAACAGCTGCGGTATTTTCTCAGCAATCCACGAGCAATCTTCTGATATCAACCAGGGTGTTGAAAGAAAGAAAAAGGAAGATCAGGGAGCCGGTGACCAAGGTATGATGTTTGGTTATGCCACCAACGAGACTGACAACTACATGCCACTTCCGTTGGATATTGCTCATTTGCTTTTGCGCGAATTGGCTGTGATTCGCAGAGAAGGTAAAGTGATGACCTACCTTCGCCCAGATGCTAAATCACAAGTAACTATTGAATACAGTGATGATAATAAGCCTCAGCGCATCGATGCCATCGTAATTTCTACCCAGCACGATGACTTTGCGAAGGATGCAATCATGTTGAAAAAGATTAAGGACGATGTGATCAACATTCTGGTGCCCCGTATCATGAAAAAATTACCAAAGCGCGTTCAGAAGCTTTTCGGAACAGATATTAAATACCACGTGAATCCAACAGGAAAGTTTGTGATTGGTGGACCACATGGAGATACCGGTTTAACAGGAAGAAAAATTATCGTTGATACCTATGGTGGAAAAGGCGCACATGGCGGTGGTGCATTTTCGGGAAAAGATCCCAGCAAAGTAGACCGCTCTGCCGCTTACGCTACTCGCCACATCGCAAAGAATCTAGTAGCTGCCGGAGTTTGTGACGAAGTGCTCGTGCAGGTTGCTTACGCAATTGGTGTAGCCAAGCCCGTGGGGCTTTACGTAAACACGTACGGATCATCAAAAGTGAAAATGACCGATGGAGAGATCGCGAAGAAAGTGGAGAAGATCTTTGACATGCGCCCTTACTTTATAGAGGAAAGATTCAAGCTGCGCACACCTATCTATTCTGAAACAGCTGCCTACGGACATATGGGCCGCGAACCAAAGAAGGTTGAAAAGATCTTTAACAAAGGCTCTCAAAACGAAAAGAAAGTTACAGTTGAACTGTTCCCTTGGGAGAAGTTGGACTATGTAGATCAGATCAAGAAGTCATTTAAGATTTAACATAACCAGTACCACAAAAAGAAAGGCTGCCAAATTGGTAGCCTTTCTTTTTTGTTATAAGCTGTGGCTATTTTTTTACTACTAAAGTGCCGGCAATCAGATCGTGCAGGGCTTGTTTTCGCTCTGTGAAGCCCGCGATAATGTAACCTATGTAAAAAATGAAACTCGAAATGAGCTTACAAAGATTTCTCACGAATGCTTTGCCAAAATCAAGCTTGTTGCCGTTCATGTCAGTAACCTTTAAGCCCAGCGCCATTTTGCCTACTGTCGCCTGGTATTTTGACGATTCCATAATTGAATAATAAAGAATAAGAATTGCGTAAAGCAAAAAAATCAATCCGCTTAATGCTGCAATAAAAGAAAAAATGGCGCCTACCATTTCGCCTTCGCTCATCGTGTCTGCATTGGCTATATTACTTGCAAAATTTATCCCCACAATTGCAAGAAATGGAACAACGAGGAAAGCTTGTACACAGTAGATAATGATGTAGTCTATAACAACGGCTACAAATCTTAGCCAAAATCCAGCGTAGTTTGTGTTCATATGAGTTGATTTAGGGTGATAGGTCTATTAAAATTATAAAAAGGCAGGATTGAAGCCAAAATGTTTTTTTGTAATCTTTACCTTTACTCAAATAACTTATCGTGACGAAGACACTCGAAGCTCTTTTTGACAGGCTAGAAATACAAAGGCAAGCGTTGTTCGCGTCACTGACTTCAGTATCGGAGAGTAAGCTTCATCAGGCACCGTATGGCAAATGGTCGGTCATCCAGATACTCAATCACCTTGTATCAGCCGAGCGGTTATCTGTGATGTATCTCCAAAAAAAGATTCAGGCCATTGACCAGACTGATCGCTCGGGAATATTGGAAGAACTAAAAATGGTTTTGCTAATCGTCTCTCAACGTTTGCCGGGGCTAAAATTCAAGGCTCCCAAAGTAGTTGTAGAGATGACTCCAACATCCGGTGATCTTGAGTCTATTTCTAAAGAATGGGAAAGGGTGAGGGCTGAGTTAAAAAGCCTCCTTGAAAAAATCCCGGAAGGGAAAGAGACAAAACTTATTTACAAACACGTTCGCGCTGGCCGCTTAAACACTGTTCATGCCCTGAAATTTTTTCGCGAACACATCATTCACCACACCCCACAAATAAAAAAACTTTTATGAAGCGTTGGCTAACCTTCGCGCTCGTTTTCACATTGGTGATATCACAAGCTCAAAATCGCGATTCTACAAGCATAGTACATAAAGTAGATTCTCTGCCAGAAATTCAGAGAAAAAATTTTGCTTATTACTTTGGTCCCATATCTTTTAAAGGTACTCCAAAATCAAAAAAATTCGACTTTCAAATTGACACGCGCAATTCCTTTGTGAAGGATTTCCCAATCAACGTTTATGGTTTAAACATTGGTCTAGTATCGCGGCAGCGTTTCAGGTGGGGAATTGGGTATTATTGGATCAATCAAAATTTTAATGATAAACTTCTTGGCATTTATGCAAACAATACAACTAATAATCCGGATAGAATAGGCCGCGTTATTACGACCTCTAAAGGAGTTCCTGTTCCAATTTCAACTTTAGAGCAATTGGTAGCAGCCGGAAAAATCAGTTCCTCCGATTATCTCGTGGCTTCGCAACATATCGACTTGTGGTTTGCCTCTGTAGGGTTTATGTACACTTTCTATGTAAGTCGCCTAGTTGAGTTTGCTATCCCAATCGAAATAGGCTATGGTGGATTTGAAGAAAAGCTATACGACATCTCTGGAAATGATTTTGCATTAATTGGATCTAAACTAAAACCACAACCGACCACTGGTAATTTTTTTCCAGGCCAGATTGGATTTAACGTTCTATTGAAACCACACCGGTGGCTGTATTTGGAAGGATCCTACGGCTACCGCCAAACGATCTCACAAAACTATACAACCAAATCGCGTGCAACCAGCTTTGACAGTCAGTTTAATGGTGAATATTATAATGTGGGTGTAAAGATTCAAATAAGAACAATTTTGAAAGAATGGAAACACTGGAAAAAAGTAAAAGCACTCAATAAAGAGAAGGGCACACCTAAATAGTCAAATCGAATTCATACGAACAGACATCAAATGAACAAATTTTTAATTATTGGCCTGTTGGCATTTTTTTCCGTTGCTTATGGGCAAACCAAACTTCAATCTCCGTCAGAATTCCTGGGCTATGAACTGGGCGATCGATTTACTCGACACCATCGGGTGATTGAATATTTCAAGCATGTAGCAGAAGCTGTTTCCAACAAAGTGATGGTGCAGCAATATGGAGAAACCTATGAACATCGTCCGCTGATTTATGCCATCATCGCATCTCCTGAAAATTATTTAAACCTGGAGCAAATACGAATTGATAATCTTAAACGAGTAGGCTTGGTAAAAGGAACGCCAACAACCAAAATTGCTATCGTATGGCTTAGTTATAATGTGCACGGCAACGAGGCAAACTCAACTGAGGCCTCGATGAAGACTTTGTACGAGCTCGTGAATCCTGAGAATACAAAAACCAAAGAGTTTTTGAAAAACACGGTGATCATTATCGATCCGTGTATCAATCCTGATGGTCGCGATCGGTATGTGAATTTTTATAATCAATGGGGTAACATTTCTGCCAATGCCGATCCGCAAGCCCTTGAGCATCATGAACCGTGGCCACGCGGGAGAGCTAATCATTATCTGTTTGACCTAAATCGTGACTGGGCATGGCAAACGCAAATTGAATCACAACATCGCATTAAACTTTATAATCAATGGATGCCGCACGTTCATGTCGATTTCCATGAGCAAGGCTACAACCAACCTTACTACTTCGCACCAGCAGCAGAGCCTTATCACGAAGTAATCACCAACTGGCAAAGGGAATTTCAGCATATCATTGGAAAAAACAATGCGAAATATTTTGATGAACAAGGTTGGCTCTATTTCACGAAAGAACGCTTTGACCTATACTATCCCAGTTATGGTGACACCTATCCAACCTACAGCGGAGCCATTGGCATGACCTACGAACAAGGCGGAATTGATGCGGGCATCACCATTACCACAGCCGATGGTGATCCGCTTACCTTAAAAGATCGTCTAACCCATCACTTCACAAATGGAATCAGCACTATCGAAGCCGCTTCGCTAAATGCCGCAAAGCTGGTGGATGAATTTGAAAAGTTCTTTAAAGATGTCCCAAATGTTCCTTATAAAACCTACGTGATCAAGGCTGAGAACAATCCTGACAAAATAAAAAAGATTACCGCTTGGTTTAGTTCCCATAGTATTCAGTTTGGCCATTCATCGGCAACGAAGGTGAGCAAAGCATTTAATTATCAAACACAGCAGATTGCGGATGCCACCATAAGTAGTAGCGATATTATTTTCAATGTGGCTCAGCCGAAAGGAAAATTTATCACCACGGTGTTTGAACCCAAAACTAAACTCACCGATTCTCTTACATACGATATTACAGCCTGGAATCTTTTTTATGCTTACGGTCTAAAGGGTCTTGCGTTAAATGAAAAATTAAATGTTGAAAAAGCGTATGAACCACAAGCATTCAAAGCCAATGTAATTGCCAATAAACCGTACGCTTACATTTTTAAATACAAAAGTTTCGAAGACGCACAACTATTAGCACTGCTATTAAAAAAAGGAATTAAGGTAAGATGTGCCTCCAAGACCTTTATCGTTAATCAGGAACATTTTGATGCTGGAACTTTAGTAGTGACGCGCAAGAATAACGAACAAAATCCAAACTTTGATGTGGAAGTGCAGGCTGCGGCCCTAGCTCTTGGTCGCAAACTTTTTTCAACGGCTACCGGTTTCTCGGAGCAAGGTGCTGATTTCGGTTCATCTGAAATGAATTTCATTAAAGCGCCTAAGGTTGCGTTGTTAGGCGGAAGTCAAACTTCTTCCCTCGCGCATGGGCAACTGTGGCACTACTTCGAGCAGCAACTTCATTATCCTGTTTCCGTTATCGGCTCCGATTATTTCAGTTCAGTTGATCTCTCAAAATATAATGTGTTGATAGTACCCGATGGAAGTTACAAAGTGTTTGATGAGAATACACTTTCAACTATTGAGCGGTGGGTAAGCGATGGCGGCCGCCTGATCTTACTGGAAAAAGCGACTCAGGCATTTGCTGACAGGAAAGGTTTTGGTTTGAAAGAATATGCTGACGATGACGCGCGCAAAAAGGCCGAAAAAGAAATAAAGGACCAAAAAGAAAAAGAAGGCCCAATGATTTACGGAGATGCCGAGCGAAAAGAACTAAGTGAAAATATTTTTGGCGCAATCTATAAAGTGAACCTTGATAGCACGCACCCACTTGCTTTTGGAATGGACAATCCCTACTTCACGCTTCGCACAAATGAGATTCACTATTCTTTTTTAGATCGCGGCTGGAACGTGGGTACTCTGAAAGGAAAACAAAAACCATTGATTGGCTTTGCCGGATATAAGATCAACTCAAAGCTTGAAAACTCGCTGGTGTTTGGTGTCGAGGATAAGGGCAGAGGCCACATCGTTTACATGACAGATAATCCAGTGTTCCGTGGTTTTTGGGAGAATGGAAAAATCCTTTTGTCAAACGCGGTATTTATGGTTGGCCAATAAAGCTGCCTAACTGAATAAATTATTCAGCTCAAAGTCAACTTTCTCTACAATCATTGAGAAGTCTTCCACGTTTTGAACGAAGTCAAGATTATTCACATCAATAACCATTAGTTTTCCTTCTTTGTAATTGGAAATCCACTTCTCGTAATGTTCGTTGAGTGTTTTCAAATATTCCAGTCGGATGTTGTATTCAAAGTCGCGGTTTCGCTTTTGAATCTGTTGAACCAATTTGGGTATATCCGCTTTCAGATAAATCAATATATCGGGTGGTTGCACAAAGCTGATCATTGAATGAAAGATATCAAGGTAGCTTTGGTAATCGCGCTCTGATATGTGGCCGCTCTTATGAAGATTTGCCGCAAAGATGTAGGCATCTTCATAAATGGTGCGGTCTTGAATGATTGGCTTTTCGCTTTCGCGGATCTGGCGCACCTGCGTGAAACGGCTATTGAGAAAATAAATTTGCAGGTGAAACGCCCACCTCGTCATATCCAGGTAAAAATCCTTGAGATATGGGTTATGATCCACCGATTCATACAAAGGAATCCAGCCATAGTGC
>CAZNCO010000240.1:0-6890 GCA_964571345.1 uncultured Ohtaekwangia sp. | reverse complement strand
AAATTGAACATTTATTTTCAACTTTTAAATGGCCGAACTTTAGGGGAGCTTACACATTCATTTTCATAAAACCAAACGAAGGGAGGCACGGTGCCAATGGCCGGAAACTCAGGGAGCTTTCAACTTGCACAATCACCCGCGCTTGTTGGAGAAGAACTCAACAAGGGCAAAGGTTTTCTCCTCACTCGATTGGAATGCTTAGTCGTCCCATAAATTCTTTCAAGTCCGTTTTGTCCACGTAGCTATCGTTAAATTTAATCTCTGTTTTGTCTCGCAAAATAATTCTTGAATATTTAAAGGGTCCGGGTTCAATGTCAATTTTCTCAATTTTGTCAACGTCAATTGATTGAGTTTGAAAGAAGTCCTTGTTGATAATTAATTTATTGTCGATCAATTCAAAATAGTTTTTCTTTCTCAACATGCTCCATAAGTTGATCGAAGCAAGAAGAGTCAGTATCGACCATGAAAATTGTCCAAAGGTTGAATTACTGTTCGTCAATTTATACAGTCCCCAGAGAATCCAGAGTCCGTGAAAAACAAAAACGGTAATTGGTCTTTTAACTTTCAAGTTCATTTGTCAACGGCCATGTTCCTGTCCAGCAAAATCTTGGGATAGACTTCATTCGGTGGTGTCTATTTCGCAATCTGGCCGGGTACTCCAATCCTTCATTTAAAAAAGTAAATGCCACCTTTTGCTACGTTCACATTCCAATTCTATCCATTCATTCTCATAAATCCAAACGAAGCGAGGCCCGGTGTCTGGGAGCTTTCAACTTGCACAATCACCCACGCTTGTTGGAGAAGAACTCCAACAAGGGCAAAGGTGTTGGCTGCCGTGCCTTTCAATGTTTCAAATGAGTCCATTGTCCATCTTGTTTTTCAAAAAACTCTAAGAGGCTCCGCGAAAATTCAGGCATGATTTGAAAATTAACCTTCCCTGTCAATACACCGAGCCTTACGTCACTTACAATTAAGTACTCATCAATACCTTGTTTCTTTATTTCTTCTTCTGTTAAAAACGTAATCTTTGTCCCATGTGACGTTAAATTCAAGTCAGCCAGCTTGTTTAACTCAGCGTACTCTTGAATAACAATACTCTTTGTCGAGTCGGGAAAATATTCAAGGATTTCCCTGCCGTTCAACACAGTCTCAAGCATCCATAAAACTGTTTTCTTGGTGTTAGGGTCCGCGGTTTTAATTTGCGGATAATTGATGTCCCGCCATAGACTGCCCCATGTGTCGGGACGCTTTATGCAATAGTCCGTTTGCATTTCAACCTCTATCAAGCAACTGTCACCGTCAATTAAAAATTTATTGTTATAAGAAAGACTGTCAGTAAGCAGCATCAGTGTGTCACCGACAATTTTATAGTCGCCACTTATTGTCCTTTCTGTTCCCAAATGTCCGGAACTTAAATAAGTAAATTTGTCGTCAGTTATTTCAAGAGTCCACAATGTCTCGTAGAAAAAAGCTAGGTAGGTACCATTCGCAACCCTTCTTTTCTCTGAGCAATTTGTCAGCGTAACTATAAGAAGGAAATATATTATTATGTTCTTCATTTCTTTCGAAGCCGGGCATGGCAGCCAACATTAAAGACCACACCACTTCGTGGCGCCTTTACCTTCAAAATCTCCTGATAGACGCAACTCGATAGCGTCTATTTCGCAATTAGACGGGATACCGCAATCCTTCATTTGAAATAGTAAATACCACCCTTTGTTGTGTTCCTATTCCAATTCTATCCATTCATTCTCATAAATCCAAATGTACATCGCATTGGTAATTCCATGTTGAAGAAAGAGCTCCAATGAAAAAACGGAGCATACACTATCTATGCTTTATCCATGCATCATCTATGCCTTATCTATGCATTCCCCATACACTCCTCATACATTCCCCATACTCTCCCCATACTCCCCTCATACTCTCCTCATACTCTCCTCATACTCTCCTAATACTCTCCTAATACTCTCCCCATTCATTCCCCATACACTCCTCATACTCTCCTCATACTCTCGGCATGCTTTCGGCATACACTCCGCATACTCTTTTCATGCACTCGCTATGCACTATGCATGCACCAGGCAGTGGTTGAATTAAGTATGTACCGGAATGAGAAGCGTGTCTTTGTTTTGGCATGGAGGACATTTTGGGATGAAATAGATGAAAGTGGCATAAACGGAAGTGTGAATTTTTGCTTTTGATTTTTTGCTTGCTCCTTGGAGGCCTGTTGCAACGGAGGTGAAGTAACCCGCCTTGGAAGAGGTTATGAAAAAATGAAGATTTAAATATTATGGCAAAACAAAATTCAGCGAACAAGCTGAGCGGAACGATCGGTGACATTACGTATTACAAAACAAGGCACGATGGATTTCTTGCCCGTGGCAAGGGGGGAGTGGATGGTAACCGCATCAAGACCGACCCGCGCTTTGCGCGCACGCGAGAAAACGGTGCGGAATTTGGCAGGGCGGGAGCAGCGGGTAAACTGCTCCGTGCGGCACTGATGCAGGTGATTGCTTCGGCCAAAGACGGGCGCATGACGAGCCGCCTTACGAAAATGATGATGGTTGCCCTGAAGGCAGACAGCACGAGCAAACGCGGGGAGCGTACGGTGACGAAAGGAAAACCGGAGTTGCTGGAGGGTTTTGAATTTAATGACCATGCCGAACTGGCGACCAGCCTGCGGACCTTGTACACCACCGCCATTGACCGTGCGACCGGGAAGGCAACTATAACCTTTAATGCATTTGTGCCCAACCTTGCGCTGCTTGTGCCGCAGGGGGCTACCCACTTCCGGCTGGTGGAAGGAGTGGGGGAAGTAGATTTTGAAAGCCATTGGTACACCTCTGCTTTTCAGAAAACTGCTGAAATGGTTATAGATGAAAACGCGGTAGCGGGCGCCCTGCTGGAGGCGGCATTTACCGTAAACTCAGTGCACCCCGTGGTAGTAGTGCTGGGCGTAGAGTTTCTGCAACATGTGAACGGATTGTTTTATGCGATCAACAATGGCACGAACAACGCGCTTGCCATTGTGAAGGTGAGTGGTGCTGTTTAACATGACCACGCATGAGTTCGCATCAGCATGTAGTGACGGTGGCCGGGACGGTTACCGGCACCCTGTTTACTTTGTTTGCCACCATCCAATCGGGAGACATGGTGAAGGCGGGGGTGCTCTCGGGCCTGGGAGCCATCATCAGCTTTATTGTTTCGCTTGGATTGAAGTGGATAGCGAAGCGGGTGACGAGAAAAAGTGAGAGATGAAACGTGAGACGTGAAATGTGAAACGGGAAAGGTGAAACGTGAGAAAGAAAACCTCGACTGATCATCGAGGTTTTTTTTGTTTTTGTGCGAATGTTTACTTCTTGGTTGGTACCAGCAACTCACGAATATCTACATCCAGAATTTGTGCGATGCGCTTCAAGTCTTTCAAGTGCGGTTGAGACTTGTTGTTGCAAATTGATGCGATAGTGTTTGGATTTTTTCCTAGTTGTTCGGCAAGACCTTTTTGGCTCACATCCTTACTAACCAGCACTTCCTTAATTCGATTGATCTTATCCATTTCAAATTTTTGAATTTCAATTATCGAATTAAATATAGAACTAAGTTGTGTTATATCATTATAAATCAACGTTGTACCAATATGTCTATCGTTTAAAGCGACATAAATCTTTGAATTACTTATATTTTTATTTGATATTTATATATATTTAAAATATATTTATATCGGTTTAACGAATACTTCCGAATTGGTCAGTTATAAGAAGAAAAATCGACCATGGCATAGAAAAATACTAACAATATGATCCAAACAATTGCAATTCCAGATCGTGTCCAATTGATTCTTGTTCTTGCAGGAGAAGAAATCAAGAGCTGCAAATTTTTTTCAACCCTGCGCCAGGTAGGCCTTGATGATGCCTTTTATCAGACCAACTTATGTAGTTTGATTTTACAAAAGATGGGATTTGAAGAAGAGAGTAATGAAGTTCTGGACGGATATTTCACGCTGCTGGAGCGCCACAGCGAGCGGCTTGAGGCCACGGAAAATTCGGTGCGGGAGTGTGCGTTTCAATTTTACCTGGAGCTACTGGAGCTAAAGAAAAGAATTGCACTTCGCCCTGCCGAGAGCGTGTGATAAATCTGCCTTGCCCAGCTCTCTCTGTGGGAGCAGGCGTTAATTGCCATGAATTTTTAGCCATTTTTTTTCTCGTATCTATTTGAATACCAATGCGCCTGAGGGAGGTACCAGTACCCCCGGTACTGCCGCTGTGTTAGGTTGATGTTTTTCTTTGCTGCATCAATGAATGAGATGATGCAAACAATGCCCAACACAAAAACTGAACGTTGCATAGTAAAAGTTTTTTCTAAAATTATCTTCCTGATAATCAAGGCCGAAGTGGGGGTTCCAGAACCCCCAGAACTGTTGCGGCATTTGGGTATTGTTTTTATTTGACCAGACAATCAAAGAAGCGATGACAGCACCCAAGCGCATGATCATTTATCCAAAAGACATCCAGTTGATCAACGGGAAGACGGACCGGCATGCGCGTGGTATTCTTGTGCGCATCCGCCATCATCTTGGCAAGGAGAAATTTCAACCTGTGACCGTGAAAGAGTTTTGTGAGTATATGAAGTTGAATGAAGAGGAGGTGAGGAAGTATATTTTTTGAACACCTAAAGACCAGGAATCACAAAGAGTTCTTTCGTTCTGGGATTGTTGAGTGGTCTTCACCGACAATTGGGGAGCTTTAACTTAAGCGATTACCCACGCTTGTCGCAGAAGAACGCCAGCAAACGCAAGGGCCAATTCTTATCATTCGATTAATGTGTCTAAATGTGTCGTTGGTATTGCCGCATAGTATGGAAGTTTACCTTTTTCAAAGAATGCTTCTTTTTCGAACAGTTCACTCGCCACAACTCCAATTACTTGTCCTGCTTTATTTATTAGAGGGCTGCCACTATTTCCAGAGGAAGTCTTTGCAGAGAAGACAATGTAATCTTGACCATCGTAGTCTTCTACAAAACCATTTATTTCCCCTTTATGAACTACTTGATATGCAAGTTTTGTCAATGGAATACTTGGGTAACCAATAGTAACAACTTCTGCTAAAATTTTAACGTCCGATGTGGGCGTCAATGGGTCAGCAGCAAATTCTTTTTCAAAATGAATTGCAGCCAAATCATATTTTTCGGATTTAGCAATTTTATTGTACGCAATAGGATTGTCGTTAACGTCATAAACATTAATTCTTTCCGCCTGATCGACACAGTGTGCATTTGTGATTAAAATGTTCTTGTTTTGGTATAAAAAGCCTGTGCCTATGGAAGAATCTCCATTTGCGATATGTTCAATTTTAAAAACTGAATTCGAATAGCGCTGAACAGTGTATTGCCAACCCATTATTAGATTTATAATTAAATCACTATCGATCAATTCTTTGGGGATACTGTCGTGGTTGAAAGAAAAAATTTGTTCTCCACCAAAGATTGAACCTGGTTTTTTTAATATTTGATATTGAGCAAGCTCATCTAATACTGTGTCCAGATGATGAATATCAATTTTTACTCCATCAGCTCCATATCGTCCTGTCTGAGTTACAAACCAAGCAAAATCATCAGAATCAAAGTAGTCATAACGAAGATGTTTCAATTTGGCTGTTTCTTTTTTATTCTTTTCAAATGTTACATTCTTAATCTCTTTGTATAAAACGTCATTATTAACTTTTGCGACAAAAAAGTCTACTAGTAGCCTTATTAGTTTTTCGTCCTTCTTGATAATATTCATATTACTAGTTTTTTTAGAATTAACAATGGCGTTTGGCGATATCCAGTAGCGGGGATTTGAAGCGCGTCATCGTCCCATTTGACCAAACGTAATTTGAAAACTAAACTACAAGTTTAAACTAAACCCCGCTACTAGCTTTTGTTGCAGGCCTTTATTTTTTATACCGTATATTTTTACAAAGTCCTCTGTTGAATATTTTCGAAATTGTCCGTCTGCTACTTTTCTGGGAGCTTTCAATTTACACGATCACCCAAGCTTGTTGGATGAGAATAATAGAGAATGACTATCTTGGATTGATCATAAATGAAACAACAACGTGACTGACGATCAAAAAGCTCATTTGACCATTGCCTCTATTGTTAACCTTTCGGTTGTTGGGCTGTTGATCAAGACGGCATGGGATGGAAACGACAAAGCCATAATTCTGGTGATCTTTTTTTATCCCTTGCTGATTCTTGCAAACCTGGTGCTTTGGATGAAGATGCATTCAAAAGGAAAAGCAGAATCCAAAGTTTACCGTGCCACCACTCTGGGGTTGATTGTTTTGTTCCTCCCTGTGCTGATGATGGCAAGTGCTCACTAGCTTAGTGGCAGGCTCGTGATGGGAGAATTTTTTGATGGGTGTTGAGCAGGCTCTGAACCACAAGGTCACTAAGGACACAAGGTTCACTAAGGGCTATTCTTGCTGCATTTCCATTGTCGTGTGTTCTTCACCAAAAATCAGGGAACTCTCAACTTACAAGATCGCCCAAGGAAAATGACATTTCAGAAGCCGTACTTAATCTTTCGCAAGTCAAATGCTTTAACTCCACCTTCCATAATTTCCTTTACATTGGTTTTGATGTCCACTTTATCAATTGACCCTTGACAAATTATTTCTCCAGATGATTTGTCGGCATTATGGTCAAAAGTTAGAATTAGCTCAGCATCACCATTCACTGCAATGTTAGCATTATGGCTAGTAAATATTAACTGTCTTTTATGCTTTGCCGAGATGATATTTTCAGTTATTTGGTGAATGACTTTATTATCTAAGTCATCTTCTGGTTGGTCAATTGAAAGCTTACCCTATTTAGTAGCATCCAAAATTAAAGAATCCCAATTATAA
>CAZNCO010000239.1:0-6914 GCA_964571345.1 uncultured Ohtaekwangia sp. | reverse complement strand
AAGTAAGGCTAACCTACCGATAATGTATCTTCAACTCGCTCGTAGAAAGGGACTATCCGATGGCTGTGTCACATTCTTTGCCATTTCTTGTTCTCGCCTTCTCATCGCTTCGTTAGTAGCTTCGAGTTCTTCCATGTTTTGGCGCAGTTCTTCTTCTTGCTCTTTCATTATTTCGGCTTGCTGTTGTGACTGTTCCAAGAGCTTTTTCATTGTCAGATTGTTGTTCACGTTCTGCATGCTGGCCGCAAAGAATTCTCCTACTTTCTTCAAAAGGTCAATTTGATGTTGGTTAAACTTTTGAAAAGCCGCTATTTCAAACAGGGCTTCGATCTTATCATGGTATTTGAAAGGTACAATCAACAAGCACCTTGGCGGAGCATCGCCCAAACCCGAAGTGATGCTGAGATAGCCTTTTGGAATATCAGTCATCAAAATAGGGTCACCTTCCAAGTAAGCTTGCCCCAAGAGCCCCTCACCAATTTCAACTCTTTTTTCTATCCACTTTTTGCGCTCAAATGCATATGCAGCAACCAGTTCTAAATAAGTCTCTTCCTCATTAACTTTTTTAACGAGTAAACTGGCCTGTTGTGCTTTCAAGTAGTTCACTAAAAAGGACACTGACCTATCAGCCAAAAGTTTTAGGTCGCCCTGATTATTCCGCACTATCTCGTAGAACTTGTTCAAGCCCTCGGCAGACCATTGCCGCTGCTTATCCTCTTCTTCATTCTTCTGAAGCTTTGTGCTCATCTCTAACAAAGCACCCATAAGTGTTCCCTTGTTCAGCTCCCGGGTTTCTTCAGGTAACATATTTTTTGCGGCCTCATGTTCGCTTTTTGCCACATGTTTTACAAAATCAAAAGCGGTCTTCAAGCTATTGATCGACTTTTCAATCACTTTCGATTCCATAATCTCCTGTCCATCGTGGTAGAGGTATGTCTTATTGGTCTCATGGAGTTGAGCGAGAAGGTCTTTGTTATTTTTAACTTCTCGCGAGAGTCGATTGCCTGCCGTGATCAATATCGGCAGGCTCAGCAAAACCAAAATAATTTGAATAATCGCATTGTCAACAATAGACCATTCGTAGTCCGATTGGGCGTGGAGTTTAATTTCGTTCTGAAATTTGAAAATATCTTTCTTAAAGGTTTCCAAAAGCTGTTTGTCGCGATAAGCAATCGTCAACTTTTCTAAATTCCCTTCTTTTAACTGCGTCACTGATTTTTTTGCTTCCGCCAAAAAGGAATGAACTGATTTTTCGACAGCTTCCAGCCGACCTCTCTCAAAGCCTTGAAAATACAACTGTGTCGACAACGCACTAAAGATTGAGTCTTTCAAATGTTGAGCCTTTTGGTAGGCGGCCAACTGTTTCTCATCGCGCGTATTTTCAAATCCATACAAGCTCAACAGCACCGGATTGATCAATTCTGATTGTATTGCATTCACTAAGCTTTTAATTTGCTCGGTCCTTTCAATAATGGCCCTGGTGTCATAGGTGACGTAGCGATTCCAAAACGAAAGTGCTGCACTGAGCAAGATAAAACCCAATGTTAAATAGATAGAGTATTGAACCAGGTTTTGTTTCCATTTTTTTGTGTTTTCTGTTACTGGTTTCATGATTCTCGAGTGATAAGTGGAAGAATTTTTCAAGTGGAAACAAAAAGAAGCCGATAAGATAGTTTTTCTGTGGATTGCTGTGTGGCGAAGGGAATGTTTTTATGTTTATGGCGATTCCCTTCAATTGTGATACTCAATTAAAAGTTTCTCCCAGGCCAGTGTGAAGGTGGCAACCATAATGATCAGAAAAAGTATTGCCATCGCTCGGTGCATCCATTCGTTTCGCTTATTGAAGAAAGAAATAAAAACAAGGATCGTCAGCACCAATAATTGAGGAATCTGTTCACTGAAGTTGTAATTACCAATAAAGCGGTTGTCAAGGATTGAATGCAATGGTAAAAAAATCATGAATAGATAAATTTTACGAAAGTTGGCGAAGTAGAATTCTTTTAAATCGGTGAGTTTAGATGACCATCTGCCGGGAAATAAAATTCTGCTCAGAATGTATAGGTTGACAGGATATAGAATCAAAAATAGAAACGTTGGCAATCTCCATTTAGTGAACGTTATCAACTCGTAAGTGGCCCACCAATCTTGAATGTGCAACACAAAAACAAGCACAACAATGACCAGGTGCGGCCAGTATATTTTTATTTTTTCCCAGCGTACCACCATCGCGGCAAAGCCCGATACCAGTTGAGTGATACCCATACCCAGTACAATTGATATGAGTACAGTAACATATTCGAAGGGGGTCATGTAGCTCATGTGGCAGCTTCCTGTTTGATGTCGTTCTTTATAAGCGGGAAATCAACAATATTTTTTGGTTTAAAAATGTCGCACGGGTTACAAGTTTTTGATTTATAACTAAAATTCGTAACGTACGAACGCTCCGGTGTTGGTGGTCAGTGTGTAGCTTGCTCTACCGACTTCATTCAAATCCATGGCAACCCCGAATTGGATTTCATTCAATTTTAGTCCCAAACGAAAGCGTTGCGTAAGACTATTGCTGGCCGTTTCGGCTGTGCCCAAAGTGTTTAGCAGCTCTACCTGCGAATACAATTTTATCTTGCCCGCCAACGGTGGAGTGAACCTGGCGATGACGAGATAATCGTATGAATGATCTTTTTGAAAGTCGATGGTGGCCCAGCCAAAGAACAGGAGATTTGGGGCTGTTTTCAAGAAGGAAATACCTGCTTTTGGAAAAATGCCTTTGTTGGTAGCCTGGAACAACGCCATCGGAGCAAACCCCTTCAAAGCAGGAATGGAACAGCTTAGCGCAGCAGATGTAGAGAATTGTGGTGTGCTGGTTGTATTGGCATTCTGATTGTCAATCACTATCCGGTTTCTATCAAAGAATAAGAACCTTGATTTGCTTTGCTCTTTACCTTTTAGATTTTTCAGAACCAATAAGTCCAGCGTTGTTTTTTTATCTCCGGCAAAAACCTCGAATGGGATGGTTTGCGTCAGGCCTGCTTGTATGATGATTACGAGAGATAATGTAAGAAGGGTAAGTTTGGTTTTCATAGCCGCAGTTTAAGGTGTGAAAAACAAGGCCAAATCTTAATCTGGCCTTGTGGTTAGTATGACTATTTAAGAAGTTCGCTCAAAGAAACTCCTACAACTTTGAACGGTAACACAGGAGGAGTATTCAACTTACCATCTTTGTCATCAATGATGTGGTTCAATTGACTGTTTACGGTGTACAGTTTTCCATTGCGTATTGTTGAAGCAGTAGGCCTATCATATACGGATTGAAATTTGTTGTGAACCGTCAATTTGGCTGTTGAGTAGTCTGCATTAAACTTGGCTGATATAATTGCACCTGCACTAGAGAAAACATTTACCATAATCAACTGACCGTTGTGGAAAAACATGCCATCCGATCCGGAGAATGATTTGGTCGCTTCATCATCGGCCAACTTTACCGCAGATACTTGTTTTGTAGCAACATTAACTCTCACCAACGTGCCACCACCTTTGATGGTGCGATTCATTACTGAAGCGATTAAATACTTTTGATCGGGTGTAATGGTAAGGCCGTTCAAGCCGAAAGGTTGGTCAGGAGAAGGGTTTTTTAACAGGCCAGCATCAGTGACAAATACTTTTGTATCAGTGGACTCGAAAGACGTTGTCCATAAATTAGGACCGAAGGTGTCAGACACATACACATTGCCCTTTGCATCAACAATCACTTCGTTGAAGAATGCGCCTTCGATGAATTTTTCGGGAAGCGTCTTCAGTAATTTTCCGGTGGTGTAATCAAACACCTTCATGTTGCTGCCTGGCTTCCCACTTTCAGTTTTGAAATTGAAGTTGGCTACCCAAAGACGGTTGTTCTTTTTATCTAATGCCATTCCAACGGCTATCACCATTCCGTTTTCACCGGCCTTGCTGAAATAGGTGACGTTATTTTTGCTATCGATACGCTGAATGCTTCCGTCTCCAAAACCACCCACTAACAAATCGTTGTTGGGCAATGTGAGAATTCCTTCAGGGAACAACTGGTTGCCTTGTAAATTAATTGTTTCAGTAGATTGGGCATTTGCTCCAATTGCGATTACTGCGATGATCATCATCGCCATTGAGAATTTTAAGGTTTTCATAGATATTAATTGTTTAAAAATTGTTTTGATGTTAGTGATGTAAATTTTTGAATAGTGTAGTATTTAGATTCTATCGGCCAATGGAAAATCGACTTCTATTTGGCTTAGCGCATGTAGGTAATTGCTGATGATTTTATCGCCCACCACGATCACTACGTCAATCATATTCGCTTCGGTATAGCCGGCAGCGAAAAATTCTGCTTTACTTTCTTCGCTGGCACGGCCACGGTTTTCAACCACTGATGCGGTGAACATGGCCAATGCATTCAACTTACTGTCGAAGGAAGCACCGCCCTTTCTGAGTTCAAGAATTTGTTCCTCCGCAAAACCAACCATTTTTCCTAAGGCGGTGTGAGCGCTTTGGCAGTAGAGGCAATCGTTGATCTGGCTGGTCACCAGGTTAATCACTTCTCTTTCTTTGGCTCTCAGTGTGCTCTTGCGATTTTGCAAAGCCAGATAGTCGGCCAGGGCTGTTTCGTTCTTGCCGAAATAGGCATAAAGATTCGGTACGAAGCCCAAATTTTTTTGAAGACTGTCAAAAATAACCTGGTTGCCGGCAGATACTTCGGCACGGGTGGGCACTGTGAATGTAGTTTGTTCTAAGGTTTCCATGTTTTGTTTTTTGTCGTTTATAATGTGTTAAAATTTTTGTCGTGCTTGACGATACAAAGGTGTGGCGTGGCCGTGCGGATTAAAATGAAGTGGATTAGGAAAGGCAGCCTAACTGGTTTAACAAAAAAAGTTGAACTAGTTCAAGAAAGCTTAGGAAGGTGAAAGTTGCTTTATCGAGAAGTCAGTATCAGGCAACCCTGAGCTATTTTCAGTAGAAAAATATTATCGTATCAATGCTGAACTTACGCTGGTCAATAATAAAAAGGCGATAAAACTCATCACCAGCAATGGCGATAAAAACGAGTTATTGAATGTGCGCTTATCCGTACTGCACTATGCCTGCAGGGAAGTGTACAGAGTCTCCGTGCCACTGGCGGAGAATTTCAGGACAGTGGAAATTCACTCAGGTGAGAAAAAATACCATTGATGCCTTTTCATTTTTTTGCTCTATGATTTCTCAGCTTCGATAAGTATTCGGTGGTCATACCAAGATAGGAAGCCAACGCATACTGCGGAACCCGCTGCGCAATCTGTGGATATTTTTCTTCAAATTCATTGTAGCGTGCTTCGGCTGTTTGTGTTAGGTTGGAGATAAGCCTGCGCTGATAGAATGCCAGGCCTCTTTCGGCTATGGTTCGGAAAAATGTTTCAAATTTGTGATCTCTCTTTTTTAACTCCGCCTCGTGATCATAATCAATTTGTACAATTACACTATCTTCTAATGCCACAACAAACATGGTAGCGGGCTTTTGATAAATATAACTGTTGTAATCCGTGATCCACCAATCATCAACAGCAAAAGCTATCGTATGTTCTTTTCCTTCATCAGCTACCACATACGAGCGAAACGCTCCACGAACAATATAATTTCTGTGCGCGGCTACGAAATTTGGTTGCACAATGAACTGTCGCTTTTTAACTTTTACTTCCTTAAAGCTTTTGCCGATAGCGTGCCTGTCGTCATCGGTAAGTGAAATGAATTTTTCGAAATAAGATTCAACCTGGGTCAATACTTGAACTGTCATTAGTATAAAAATACAAAAACAAGTTTAATAAAAGGTTCAACAGCGAGGTTTGACTTACCTTACTTTTCTACCAACAATGACATCCAGGTTGCCAACGTTCCATTGCGCTATCAAACACAGGCACAAAATAACCACAATCAAACAATTTGCTTTATCGAACAAGTGAAAGTAAACTTCAGGAGGTAAGGCTCACATGAGTGAGCGTTCCCACGGTTGTTGGCGTTATTACTTCAGCAGTTCTAATCTGATTGAGTCTGTCTCAATTTTGTCTTCAGGCCGTTTTAGTTTGCACTTGAGTTTATTGTCTGCCGGATTCTCCTTATTATAAATCAATGAAAGTTTTGTCCCAACTTTAAATTTACCTGGGAACCCATATTCAATGTCCTGTTTCGTAATGATGTTCGAATCCTTAAAGAGTTGTCCGCTTACTTCATACTCATAAGAAACCTTGTACGATTCGATTGGTTTTTTCACGCGAGGAACATTTCTATCTCCGGTCATAGAGTTCACTTCTATTATTGTCGCAAGAGTTTGTTCCTCCTTGTCAATTAGTTCTTTTTTCTTCTGGTAGCCATAGTACGAAACGAGTCCACCGAGTCCGATTATAATTAGTATGACTATGTATTTTTTCATTCAGTTATCTCTCTGTCCTTCATATGGCATCAGCGCCTTTGTTGGTGGACGTTGTTACTTTCTCGTACGTTTATAATAATCAATAAAGTCGTCTGTAAAATCTTTACAGTCGTTACAATAGAGTATCGATTTTTTATCGAGTACGCAAATCAAGTTATTGTCAGTTGAGAATTTTTTTAATTCACTTGCGATGAGTCCACGAAGATTATTGTCAATTCTCACCTGCAACTTTTTTAATTCCTCTTTAGCATGAGATTGAAAGTTCTGATATTCAAGTTGAATCCGAAGTAGTTTGTTCTCTAATTCTTTCATAAAGATCGAGTCAGAGGTCTGATTTTTCGGATATTCACCTCTGACTAAATCCTGAATTTTGTGACCTATCATTCGTACGGAATCAGTCAACTGGTTTGTTCTCTTTTCAATTTCCTTTTGCCCATCGGAGTATTGCGGAAATGTCACCACGACTCTTTCGTAGTCGATATAGCCC
>CAZNCO010000238.1:0-6915 GCA_964571345.1 uncultured Ohtaekwangia sp. | reverse complement strand
CCTTACATGGAAGTAAAATAAGAGACCCGCAACCTGAAATGGAAATTTATCCTGCAAAGCAATATGCGCAGCCATGCTCTTGAGCACGACCTACGGCCCATACACCTGATGGCACCACCTGCACGCCTGGCAATAAACCTGCCACCCAATCTTTCTTAACCTCTTCAGGTGTCATGTTCATGGTTTTGGCTGCGTTCATGCTTAAAACCGTCATAGCCATGTCGCACACACAGAACATAGCACCGCGGGCTGTCAATCCTTTGATCCCGTCCATTCCCATTGATACCATGCGGGGATCTGTCGGAGCATTGAAAGGATTTCGGATAGCTGGCGCATTGGTTGCCCCGTCATTTATCTTAAACATCTCTCCAAATTTATACTTCTCCCAAATTCTATCATCCATGGCCAAAGGAATCCCGGCATGGCGAAGAACTACTACCGCGGTAAGCTGATCGTCAGGAGTGCCAGTGGCATTGTTGGTTTTATAAAATACCCACGACCAGATGATTGGGAATCCTTCGTGCGACTCAGGCGCATCATAGACAATCTTATGTTTGCCTTTTACTTTCTTAAACCAATCGTCAGCACCTTCTGCGAGGGCAAGGTTGGGCATCATTAAACTTGCCTGCAATTCTTCTGGCGACATCATGGCGGTCATGCCTGCTGCTGAGCCGAGGGCCAGCTTTCCGAGGAAATCTCTTCTGGAGTTGTTCATAGATTTTTGGGGTTGGTTGATATTGAAATTAAAATAGAAGTCTCATCATTCTAAATCCGATGCCAACTCACAGCCAACATTTTTAGGCTAACGAATATACCGATTTTCCTAGTTTAATCAATTGGCTTTTTTTAAGATGATTTTAAATTCAAAGAGCAACGAAGTTAATATGCCAGCCATTGAAATAAACGTTATTTGTGCCCAAGTTTTCTCAGTAAAGGATTCATACAATGCCTAAGGCTTCTGGTGACTCGATACTCATACGGTAAGAATAGCGTTTCAATTTGCCATCCCCAATATTTAAAAAAAATAACTTCCTTACTTTTTCTATTGATTACCAGCACATATGTCTGCGATCTCGTCCATGTGCAATATTTGTAATTTCCATAGTCCCTGTAACCTACTTTTCCACATTTGCCTTTATCATAATCTTCCGTACTTCTTGTCCAGACAAAATATGGGATCATTATGAGATTACTTTTCGCTGGATAAGTCAGTGCCTGTGTTAATTTAATTTTTTTGAATTTGGCTATTTTAAATTCATTCAGCACACTATCCAATAACATACTGGTTTTTAAATATTCGGTCGAGTCAAATTTGGCAAATCGAACTGGTAGTCGATTGTCCATAAGCTGGTGAAGGGCTTTCTCTGTTAGCTCGATTGCTGTTTGATAGACCTTCGTGTCTTCGTCTTTAAAAAATGTAACATTCGACTCCCGCCTGGTTTCAACAATTGGAAATGCAACATAAATGGAATCGCCTTTATCTTTTCTGGGAATACTGTTTTATCTTCTTTGTCAGATAAGGGTTACATCCTGCACATGCAGCAAGTACAAGAAATGCAAAAAAGAAATTACGACTCATTTGAAAGAATTACTTTGCAATGTCTCCTAACCTCAGCGCGCACTATTCAAAATCAATCTACCCATTAAATCGAAATCTTCAAATTGGGCACGATTTGGATTTACTCCATCAAAATCTCTCCTTTATTTTTCTTAGCATTGCAAATTGATTTTTAGTCTATGACCAAAATAAAAAAATTACTGGTGGCCAACCGTGGCGAAATAGCTTTACGTATCATGCGCAGTGCACGTGAAATGGGTATCCTGACAGTGGCTGTTTTCAGTGAGGCCGACCGCCAAGCGCTGCATGTTCGGTTTGCCGATGAATCAATCTGCATTGGCCCTCCTCCGTCTGCACAATCTTATCTGGTGATGGATAAAATTATTGCGGCAGCAAAACAAACCGGAGCGGATGCTATCCATCCCGGCTACGGGTTTCTTTCAGAGAATGAAGATTTTGCGCGGAAAGTAAAAGAGGCAGGGATCATTTTTGTTGGGCCCTCAGCCGAGTCGATGGAGATTATGGGAAGCAAGCTGGGAGCCAAAGCTGCGGTTGCTAAATTTAATGTGCCCCTTGTGCCTGGCACCGCAGAACCCATTTCAGATGTTGAGGCAGCAAAAAAAATAGCGAAAGAAATTGGGTATCCAATATTAATTAAGGCAAGTGCAGGCGGTGGTGGCAAGGGCATGCGCATTGTAGAAAATGAAACTGAGTTTCAGGAGCAGATGGAGCGCGCCATCAGCGAAGCAGTATCAGCTTTTGGCGATGGCGCAGTGTTTATCGAAAAATACGTATCAGGGCCACGCCATATTGAGTTTCAGATTTTTGGCGATCAGCATGGAAATGTAGTTCACCTGTTTGAGCGCGAATGCTCAATTCAACGCAGGCATCAGAAAGTGGTGGAAGAAGCACCTTCTTCTGTGCTCACACCGGAGCTACGAAAGAAAATGGGTGAAGCCGCAGTGAATGCTGCCAAGGCTGCAAACTATTACAATGCAGGAACGATTGAATTCATTTTGGATGACAAGATGAATTTCTATTTCCTGGAGATGAATACACGCCTGCAGGTAGAACATCCGGTGACAGAACAAATAACAGGACTTGACCTGGTAAAGCTTCAAATCAAAATTGCCGAAGGTGAAAAACTCCCCTTCAAACAAGAAGACTTGAAGATCAACGGCCACGCTATTGAAATACGCGTGTATGCTGAAGATCCCGCAAACAACTTCTTACCTGACATTGGAACCTTAAAGACATACAAGCGTCCACAGGGCCACGGAATACGTGTAGACGATGGCTTTGAACAAGGCATGAGTATTCCATTCTATTACGATCCGATGATCGCCAAAATGATTTGTCACGATGAAACACGCGAACGCGCCATCTCCAAAATGGTGCGCGCTATTGACGATTATGAAATCACAGGAGTAGAAACGACACTCGGCTTCTGCAAATACGTAATGCAGCACGATGCCTTTGCCAGCGGCAAATTCGACACTAAGTTTGTAGAGAAATATTTTAAGCCTGAGAACCTACAAACAATACCAACAGAAGAAGAACAACAGATCGCTTCTCTGTTAGCCGTGCAAATGCTGACGCATAAAAAGACTAACACCATTGCGCACACCGAAAGCACAGGCGCCAGAAGCAACTGGAAGAAAAATCGTATATAACATTTAAGATTCTCGACACAAAATCTCAAATCTTAAATCTCAAATCTTAAATCAAAGTATGGCCGAAATTCTTCCTATCCGCGCCTGGCGATATAATTCCGAGCTGGCACCCATTGAAAATTTAACTGCTCCATTGTTTGATGTTGTCTCTGAAAAACAGCGCGCAGCTCTTTATCAAAATCCGTTCAACTCTATTCACTTGTCTGTGCCTCAAGGCCCCAACGCAGCAGACCGTGCAAAGAAATTATTGACAGAATGGAAAGCAAACAAAACGCTGATTCAAGACAAACTTCCGGGGATATACGTGTACTATCAATACTTCAAGCTGGCAGGGTCTCAAAAGGAATTTTGCAGAAAAGGTTTTGTGTGCCATATCCGGGTATATGACTTTGACGAGAAAGTAATCCTTCATCATGAGAACACGATACCACAAGCGGTAAACGATCGCATTGAGCTTTTGGAAAAAACAGAATTACACGGAAGCCCTACCCATGGCTTGTACACCGACCCCGACTTTGAGTTGGAGAAATACATGGACGAAGCTGTTTTAGACCCTATCTACGAAACAGAAGATTATCAGGGCGTGCGCGATGTATTAGGGATCATCCAGGATGCAAAGGTGATCGCAAAATTTATGAGTGTGATCAAAGACAAAACCATTATCCTAGCCGATGGTCACCACCGATATGAAAGCTCACTCCTCTTGAAAAAGAAAAGGATGTCGGAAAATCCACATCATACTGAAAAAGAAGGATACAACTTTCACCTGATGTACCTCACCAATACGGAAGCAGACGACTTACGAATTTTACCTACGCACCGTTTGATCACAGGGCTACCAGGATTTGACCCCGCAGAGATTCAGAAAAAATTATCAACGTATTTTGATATCAAAGTAATTGAAGACCCCTATACGTTGGATGAGATTATTGTTGGAAAAAAATGGGCCTTTGGGATTTTTATGGGTGACCTCTCCATCAAAGTGCGATTGAAGCCGGAGGCTCTTAATGAAATGACATGGCCATTTCCAAAAGAAATAAAAGAACTTGACCTAACCGTATTGCATTACTTCATTATCGAAAAAGTGCTGGGTATTGCGGGCAAAGACCAGCGGGCGTCAGAACATATCTTGTTCGACCGCAACTTTGGAGAATGCCTCACAAAAGTGGTGAGGAATGAAGTGCAGATGGCCATCATCACACAGGAAGTTTCCATTGAAGATGTGAAGCGGGTTTGCCTGAGCGGTTATACCATGCCGCAAAAATCTACGTACTTCTACCCGAAGGTAATTGCGGGCTTCTTATTCAGTTCCATCAAAGAAGAAGAGTTTCAGCTACCCGCGTATTCGCCTTTCTGATTATTTTGCCTTGAACACGAATTGAGATTGCTGCATCTGCACTACGCGCGCAAAAAATTCTTTCAACGCATGATATTCTCCTGAATTGTAAATAGGTTTGGCGAGGTTGATGATACTTGTAAGTGTAATCTTATTACCCAATTGGTTTACGTTTAAAAGACACTTACCTCCATTTTGCGGCAAAGCAATGGCAAGGTTAGCAGGCAATTCATCCACTTTATATTTTTCAGGCAATTCAATTGAGATAAAGTAGGAGGATTCAATAGGTGCTCCCAGATCAACGGGATACAACCGTTCATTCGATTTAAAAGGATTACTTTCATAACGTTCATTCAAAAAAGGGTTGAAGTAAACGATATTCCCGCCAACGTTGTCTGAATTCATGAACTCCATGTCCATTTTCTCAACCAGGTTTTTTGCTAAATCCTCTTTACCCTCCACCTGGTAATTTTGAATGTTCGTTTCCTGCCATTCTTTACTGAGTGCTTTCATGTACTCCTCCTGGTTTTGATGACTTGAAATCTCTTTTCGTTGAGCTATGGCAGCATAGCCAAAATAGGTGATCGTTGTCTTTCCTTTCAATGTTCCATCCTCCGCCAACTTCATATCCATACTCACGGATGCCTTGCGTTTTTGTACTGGTTTCAAGTCGATCCATTGTGATTCATCTTTGCTTACCAGGCGGCCTTGATCATTTAAACAACGTATTGGCAATACTCCGAAAGGCAAAAAGGGATCTGTTGCGTCCAGTAAATAAAGCTGCTCTCCAATTTTCAGGCTGGACACCACATAATTGAAATCACTTCTCTTAGGATGGTCTTTGAAAGGAATGCCATGATCTCGGGTAGATACAAGCACAGGATCGGCATTTAGTCCTACTGCCTGCAGAGCACCAACCAAAGCAAAATTTACATCTGCCGAATTTCCTTTCCTGGCGTCATACGCTTTCTTCGGCTCAACGCTACCATAAATGGAAGATTCTTCATCCCATGTATACCGGGCTTTGATAAACTCATAAATCATTTTTGATTTTTCGGTGGGGTCTGACACCTGGACCACTAAAGCTGGCACAATTTCTTCCATCAATTTTCTTGCTCTCTTTATTTTGAGCCCAAAGTCTTCGTGCTCTTTCAATTTCTGATCAACATCCTTCCATTCTTCTGAATATTTTGTTGCAGTACCTTCTGCATTGGTGTACCGGGAAAGCTCATAGTAAATAGCGGAGATAAAATTCTTAGGGGCAGTCATGAAGTCTTCCTCAATGAAAGAAGGAATGTTATCCATAACATATTTTCCTACTGAACAGTCAGAGCGTTCGGTTGCACCGGAGGCCAGGAAACAACCTTTCTCCAAAACCACTTCGCTTTTTGTCAGGCGCAAGAAACCTCTCATGTTCACGCTGTAATCGAGGTTTGCCGGAATCTTGGCCCAAAATTCACTTCTGATTTTTGGAATATCGTCCTGAAACTGCCAGTTATGAAAATGAAACAGATAAGGAGACTCAGTCGAATATTTAATTTCAATCACAGACCCTACCCTCACATCGGGTATGGCAAACTTGGCATAATTCAGATATCGATTTGATTTTTCAATAAAGAAATTACTCTTCTCAATCTTAGATTCTTTTATTTTAACTCCTTCATAATTGAAGGTTGATGCCTCCAAAGACAACCATTTCTCTTCCTTATCAACGAGGTTACCATCCTTAAAAAGCGGTACCTGAAAATTTGCTTTTCTTAGTCCGTCCTTCTTTAGGATTTTTATTTTGACATGGTAGTCAAAAATGACCGTATATTCATCTGTAATGAAAGCCTTTCCAAACTCATTTAGCACAACTGCTGCAGCGCTTGTGTCTGCAGGATAAGAATTCATCTTTAACTCATCATGGGTTATTTTGCCAAAAGGAAAATCACCGGATTGGGCATTTACATAGTGGGCGAAACCGAAAAAAGTAAAAATCAGGATACACCTCATATTTAGTTAAATTAAAATCTTATGAGCTAAAAATAGCTCTTTTAATAATTTCTCGTAACATTGCAAAGAATACCCACGCCTGTGGAAGAAAATCTGAGCGTTTTTATCACCTGATGACCATCCAGAAAATTATTTAAGATGTATTTCTCGAGATTTCTGATTTTGTTACTTGCGGCTATTTCAGTGTTTGCGTGTAAAAATAAGCCGGTCGATAAACAGATTTTAAATTATAAGCTGGAGGGAGACCTGATCATCATCCCTGACAGCTCCAATATCAAGCCCCAGATTAAATTGATTAAGGCACTGCTGGAACCATATAACCTTCAGCTGTACTCAGCAGCAAAGATCAAGGC
>CAZNCO010000237.1:0-6929 GCA_964571345.1 uncultured Ohtaekwangia sp. | reverse complement strand
GCGGATACGCAGTCAAACACATGCGGCAACCGATGTCAACCCCAACTCCATACGGAATTACCGCATTGTAAGTGGCGAGCACTCCGCCAATTGGCAACCCATAACCTTGATGTGCATCTGGCATCAAAGCTCCTGCAACTGTCACCGGCAACTTCATTGCGATCTCCATTTGATGACGAGCCCCCTCTTCGATTTCACTCGATCCGTAAATCGGATAATCGATTCGCGTTTTATTTAACTCGTGCACCAGCGATTTCTTTTCGGTGGGAATGAGCTCGAGTGCCAATTTGTTCCAGATGGAATCGTTGATAAATTCTTTCGGAGCATCCAATACTGCTTTTAGCACCGAGAAGATTTCCTCTTTCTCGCTTCTGCGAAAATGCTTGAGCACGGTATTGATCGCCATCCCCACAGCTCTTCCTTCCGGATAACCCAGTTTTATCAAATCCTTTCCACTTACCATTTTCCTTTTCATAGTCTTCACTTCAATCGAAGTGTGTTTAAAATTTACTTCATTTTTTCTGAGTTGCTTCACAAAGGGCAAAGCAATCCTACTCGATCATCTGATCGTTTTTGTTTTTACTTTCTTATTGGGTGAAAATAAAAAAACCCGGACACGGCCCGGGTTTTCAGTGATAGATCACAATGCGATCAACTGAAAATCCGCGGCTCCAAACGAATATCGCTACCCGATTGATTCAAAGAATATGTCGTTCTGTTTAGCATGACGCAAAGGTAAGTTGTATATTTTCTGAATTCAAAATGAAGTGATGAAAAAATTTTGTAACCGCTCATGACAGATTTTTTTGCGTGAGTGATGGAGGCATTTGTTGGAGCCCGAAATGGAACGTGCGCAGATTGGCGACTGCCGACAGCACGACCCGAGGTACGAGGGGCACGCCCAATAGAATTTACTTCGAAATCAAATCAGCCTTCACTCCTTCATTTGTAATCACTATAGGTTTAATCATTCCTTTCTCGTCAAAGAAGAGTTGATCAATGCATGTCTCGCGGGAGTTGCCATCTTTTTCAGTGAGTGGCCTGCGGTGATACACGATGTACCAATTGTTGCTTTTTGGAGAATGAATAATCGAATGATGCCCTGCACCTGTCGCTACTTTCGGATCTTGTTGTAAAATTTTTCCAACCCGCTTGAATGGGCCGAACGGTGAATCGGCAATCGCGTAAGCAACACTATAGTCCGGGCCAGTCCAGCCACCCTCTGACCACATGAAGTAGTATTTAGTATTGTATTTGAACATGAACGGCCCTTCAACATAATTATCGGGCGTGATTTCTTTGAACATACTGCCATCATCGAATGGAACAAAGCCGGTGAAATCATTTTTTAACTTCGCGATGTTGCAGTGTCGCCAGCCGCCATATATTAAATAATATTGATTGCCATCCTTGAAACAAAACTGATCAATTGGTTGTGCACCGTTGTGAAACTTATCGATGAGCGGGTGGCCCAAATAATCTTTGAATGGTCCTTCTGGTTTATCGGCAACTGCCAAGCCTATGCCGCCATATTCGTTGTCGTTTTGAATATCATTAGCGCCAAAAAAGAGAAAATACTTTTTATCTTTTTCCACGATAGACGGTGCCCATACGGCTCGCTTCGCCCACTTTACGTTTGTGGTGTCGAGTACGCGAGAATGTTTGGTCCAGTTTACCAAGTCTGGCGATGAGAACGCATCAAGGAAGACTTGTTTGTTGTAGGGTGCCGAAAAGGTTGGGTAGATCCAAAATTGGTTTCTAAAAATCACTCCTTCCGGATCTGCATACCAACCCTCAAATACCGGATTGCCAGACATTACCTTTTTCTGCGTCTGAGCTTGTAACGGAACAATCAACGCGAAGTATAAGATAAGTGGAGTGAATTTCATTTGCCAATACTATTAAAGATCGGATACGCGGCTGTTCAAAGATAAATGTTAATGGCTAGGATGACAACAATCATGATCGGCCATTCGTTGTTTTATAAAGTTTATTTGTAGGTTTATCAGGCATTTTGTCTCTTCATTTGATAACTGAGAACAGATAGTTCCGTTAAAAGATACAATTTCGCACCTCAATGATCACATTCATTTGTTTGTAACGTTTTATTTAAGATTTAAAAAATATGAAACCTTCACTGAAAAATTTATCTCGTCTTGCAATGTTGGGTCTTCTCATGTTTGTACTGCTCGCATCCGGATGTAAAAGTAAGAAGTTGGCAATGCAGGCTGGGCAGGCAAAAGCACAACAAGAGGAGGCACTACGTAAGCAAAAGGAGGAAGAATTGAAGCGCAAAGAGGCGGAAGAAAAAGCGCGCAGAGATGAAGAAGAAAGGTTGGCGCGGGAGGCCAGGAACAAAGCTACTCCTACGCTTAGCGGAGCTCCAAAATTAGAGCAATACTTCAGTGCAATCTCTAATGCCAGCAACCTCACTGCAGCTAACAACAGCATAAGCGAAGCCTTATCAATGTTTAGTTCGGATCAGACTCCCGTGCTGATCGTGATCAGCGAAGAAGGTGGTGAGAAAGATTATGACAAACCTACTACGATCAAAGCCTACCTGAATTATCTGAAGGACCAAAAGAAAAACATTAATCGCGTTTCCAACTTAGTGATGGATGATGCCGGTAAGATTAAGGAATTAGAACTCGTAAAACAGAAATAACTTATACTTAAATTGATTCGCCATGATACGTAATAGATATATCCCACAGCTTCTCATTGGTTTTTTGATCGTTACCGTAAGTTTGTTTGCCCAAAAAGGTGAAATTAGCCCACAACGAAAGCAAGCTATTGATTCCCTTGCCTTGGAAAAAGTTAAGGACCTGAGTAAATACATCAGCATCATCGGCAATAAGAAGACCGCTTTTTCAGAGGCCAACCGGGTGATGGATCGAGCTGAAGAATTGTTTGCTCCCGAAAGTGAAATCGGAGTTTCTTCGCTCACCCAAAAAGAAATTGTAAACTATAAAGTGCGTAAATATTTCCAACACCTGATGGCGCTCAATTATGATCGCGTCAACATCCAATGGTATAATATTCATTATATAAGTGATCTTGAGCGGCAGCCAGATGGTCGTTATGTAGGAGTTGTAACAATTTACCAACGCTTCGAGGGTACATCCGAAAATGGACTGAAATACAAGGACACAACCAAAAAAGACATTACCATTTATGTAGAACGAAAGAAGACACAGATCGAAGGCAGGGTGATTCAATTTTGGGATGTGTTACTAGGAGACATTCGTGTTACTGAAACAGCTCCTTAAAACGTGCATGATCAACAGCAAGTAACTTTTTCTGCACACATGAAATACTTCGTGTTGGTGATAAGCCATCTACTGCTGGCACTTCCTTTGCATGCCCAGCTGGTAAGTGACATGGACGAGAGCCGGTTGTATGCGCAAACCAAACAGGTAAATCAGTTTTTCAGAAGGTTTAATGGCGAAGAAGACGAGAAGGGCGAACGGTACTATGAAAACAACAAAGAATATCATAGCCCTAAGCTGCGCAAAAAATACATGGCTATTCTCTTCGATGCCACCAACACGGGGATGAGCAAAGATTTGAAATCAAAGTTTGCGAAAGACGTTCTCGAAAAAACAGAACCGGTTCTCCTGGATTTTCATGGACCCAATTGGTTTTGCGAAGTGAACACAACTTTCACTCTGAATGGCAAAGAACAGCCGTTCACGTTGTTTATGGAACTTGAGAAAGCGCAGCTTGGTTACAAATGGGTGATCAGCAAAGTGTATGCGGATGCATTCGTAAAAAAATTCAAACGTGATACAGCCAAGGTTGGTAAATTTCTTCACCCGCTGAGCCATGAGTTAGACTTCATGAATCTACATAAGGTATTTGACAATCCGGATAGCATCAGTCAATTTGCAATGAAGCGATTCACACCTGATCAGCTCACGTTGTTGCTAAGCGAAGCTCAAAAAGGAAATCTAAAATTCAAAACTGTGAATGACATCAAATTTCATTTCTTCCAGGTGAAAGGATGGTATTTTGAGCTCGCCAATTTTAACCGTTCAGGTTACAATACGGGGTGGCTTATATCAAACCTGGTGGAAATGAAATCAGAAAAGGATATTGATGTGATGAAACAATATTTGTATGAAAGCAGGTAGAATTGCATTCTTCTTTTTCCTGCTAATGGTGTTTCAGGCCGAAGCACAAAAAACAAAACCTGCTCAGAAAAGCAAGGCCCCCATACAAAAGAAACAAGCATCGCCAGTAAAGAAAGCAGACAAGCCCGCAGACGCACCGGTTAACTCGGAAGAGAAAGTGCGAGACATTGTGAAGTTTCTCGAATATCTTTTGAACACACTTGGTAGCGAAGGTACTCCCACCCGCGACAAAGACGTAATCATTACGGAAAGTTATCTTAAGATTTTCAGAGATGCGAAAGTACAGATTGAAGACGACCTGGATGAACAACGTGATGTGATCACCAACAAAGATGCAACGGCCTATTTAAAAGATGTTGACTTTTTCTTCAAAGATGTGAAGTTTGAATTCAAGATCAATAAGATCGAGCAATCGGGTAGTCTTGAGGATGTGCTCTATTATAAGGTATCACTTACCCGCGATATGGCAGGCACAACGCCCGAAGGTAAAACGATCAGCAACTCGATTGAACGATTCATCGAGGTGAATTACGATCCTAAAAATCAGGATTTGAAAATTGTCAGTATCTACACTCATCCTGTGGATGAGAAGACAGCCCTTATGAATTGGTGGCACCAACTTTCGCTGGAGTGGCAACAAATCTTCAAACAAAAAATTGGCAAGCAACCGGGAGATAGCGTACAGGTTTCGGATATAAAGCAAATTGTATCACTCAACAGTCTTGAGGTTTTTAATAATACATTCGTGCGAAATATTGAGCCTCTCGCTCAATTGTCGAAATTGAATTCATTAAAACTCACAGGCTTGCCCATTGCAGACATAAATGCCCTGCGCAATATGACGGAGCTGCTGGAGCTCAATTTGTCGGGCACTAATGTGAACGATATCTCCGTTTTGAAATACGCAACCAAATTAAGAAAACTGGATATCAGCAAAACACCGGTGGCAGATATCTCGGTTCTCCAAAAAATGACTGCATTACAGTCGTTACGAATGTCAACAACGATGGTAGCAGATTTGACACCACTTGTTGGATTGACAGATTTGACAGACCTCGAAATTGCTTCTACCAAGGTTACTGATCTCTCTCCAGTTAGCTCCTTCACGAAGATAAGCGAGTTAGATGCAAGCGATACGCAAATAAATGATATTAACCCTTTGGCCGGTTTGCAGGAGTTAGCGGTATTGCAACTTGATAGTACACACGTCAGCAACGTGAGTGCGTTGGGCAAGCTTAATAACATGAAGTTACTTTATGTTAATCACACGCCAATCTCTGATTTGAGTCCGCTTCAGCAGCTATCGCGGTTGGAGAAAATCTATTGTGATCAATCAGGTATTAAACAAGCGCAGGCAGAAGCATTTATGTCAGCTAATCCCAAAGTGCTCGTGATCTTCGATTCAAAAGATTTGCTCAACTGGTGGTCAGGCATTTCAGACGTGTGGAAGGAAACCCTGAGCAAAGCTGCTGGTATAAGCATGTCGCCCACCAAAGAAGAGCTGGCGCGCATTTCCAAGATTGATTCGATCAATGTAAGTGTGCTGAATGTTAATGACTTTTCACCGTTACAGAAAGTGCCTAAATTAAAAATACTTCTCTCCCGCAAAGCAAACGTTTCTGATGTATCACCTTTAGCCGGACTGAAAGAAATAACCATGCTTGATATTGGTGAAACGTCCGTCAAAGATATTGCCGCCCTTGAGCGTCTCCCAAAATTGAAAGTACTGTATTTGAATAAGAGTAAAGTTGAAAACCTTGAGTTCCATCAGTTTCCAAAACTTGAATTACTATATGCGGATGAAACATCCGTGAATGATGTAACTGCTAGTCGTTTTCTAGAGAAGAATCCAAAATGCCTGGTGATTTATAAATCAGTGCTGCTAAAGGAGTGGTGGAGCACGCTGCCTGACCCTTGGCGAGAAGTATTTCTAAGCCAGGATGCGATGACGCAGAACCCAACGGTGGAACAACTGCATCGCCTGGTGGAGCAAACAAAACTTACCGGAAAGGACTCGCCTGTCAGCAGCCTCGCGATGTTGAACGAGTTTATCCGATTGAGGGAATTGAGCCTCTCCGGCACAGCCCTTACTACAATTTCACCCATTGAAAGCATTCGTCTTTTAAAATCATTGCACATCACCGGCAGCCCGCTTACTACTATTGAAGGCATCAATTTCTTCATCGATCTTGAAGACTTTGACATCTCCAACACACCTATTGCCGACATTTATCCTGTGTGGCAATTGAGTAATCTGAAGAAGCTGAATTGTGCCGGCACGCAGATCAAACGCATCGATGCGTTAGAGAAACTCGAAAACCTTGAGTTCTTCGACTGCTCGAATACCAACGTAAACAAACTGGATGCACTTAGTTACCTGAAACTAAAGACATTGAAGTGCTTCAACACACGTGTCTCGAATAGAGCCATTGAGAATTTCAAGGCCTCACATCCGGAGTGTAGTGTGATGTATTATCGTTGAATTATTTTACTTTTTTTTCGTTTAGCTCCATGCCATCCCATAATTTTTCCGTAAAGAAAAAGAGGTAATAGTATAACTACCAACAAACTACCAATAACTCCATTAACTTCTCTAACGAATATCCTGTCAAATATTCCTTTCGGGAGTTCAATAAAAACATCTCTTGGATATTTGATTGCAGTCCCTATCAGCGCTAGGATGAGTAAGATAATAAGAGCTTCTATAAAATAGAAACGCTGAACCATCGCTTAAACAGATTTCTCTTTGGCTGCTTCTTTCTTCTGATCTTTCTCCGGCTTGGCCTGCGGTACAGC
>CAZNCO010000236.1:0-6930 GCA_964571345.1 uncultured Ohtaekwangia sp. | reverse complement strand
GATGGCAAAAGCATGTATGTGCAGGTTTTCGATCAAACCCCCATTTTATATGCTTGGATTTTGGGTGGGATGGATTTTATTTTTGGTAGATCTGTTGTTGCCTATAAAGTTGTTGCCCTTCTTATCATCTTTTTTCAGGCCGCGTATTTTTCGATCGTGCTCATCCGAAATAAAGTTTACAGCGAAAATAACTACTTGCCGGCCCTGATTTTTGTGGTTATTTCTTTCTTTTCATTTGATGTTACCTGGATAACACCCGAACTTTTAGGAGCTGGATTCTTATTGCTGGCATTGGATGATCTCTTTAAGGAAGTAGAATTTAAAACGCAACGTGATGAAACCATTCTTAACCTCGGCCTTTGGATAGGTTTAGCATCACTTGTTATTTTTAGCTATGCCATTTTCTTAATTGGAACTTTGTTCATCCTGATTGCCTTTACCCGGCTCTCGGCACGAAGAGGTATGATGTTGGGGTTTGGATTTTTGCTCCCACACGTATTGATCATCCTTTCTTATTATTTCTGGGGTCATTTGTCATTTTTGATCACTAATTTTTATTTACCCAATCTATCTTTTCACTCGCAGTCTTTAGTGAGTACGATTTCCATTTTGAAGTTGGCTTCGCTTGTTATTACCTACTTGCTATTCTCCTGGTTCATGCTCAACCGCGAAGCACGATTCACGAAATATCAATCACAGATTTTGCAGGTAATGTTTCTCTGGTTATTGATTGCCTGTATAGAAATTGTTTTCGCCAAGGAACGCACGGCTCATAGTTTAATCACACTTTTGCCACCGCTGGCCTATTTTGTGAGTCATTACATTTTGCTGATCAGACGTAGATGGATTGCTGAGCTTATGCTTTGGGTCTTTGTGATAGGCGTTCCCTTGTCGGGTTTGCTCACACGAAAAGGAATCTTCGGCAGCATTGATTATTCAAGACTAGCAATTCAACCCTCTCAATACTCAAAACAATTTAAAGACAAGAAAATACTTGTCCTTACTGATGACTATTCCGTTTTCGAAGAAAATCGGATGGCTTCTTATTTTCTCGACTGGAAACTTTCGAAGGAAATATTTGCCAACCCAGATTATTTTGAAAACGTAATCTGGGTCTCTGATTCATTTGAAAAGGATCTCCCTGAAATAATTATTGATCCTCAAGACCAAATGAAGAACTTTTTCCTTCGGCTACCCCAATTCAAAAACCGATATAAAAGAGAAGGAAATATTTACAAGCTAATCAACAACTAATCTTGCCGACTCTGCGGGCGTGACGACCGCCTTCAAATTTAGAATGAAGGAACCGGTCAATTATCTTCTCTGTTAGCTCAAGCGAAATTTGCTTGGCGGGTATGCATAAAACATTTGCATCATTGTGTTCACGTGCCAGGCCGGCAAGCTCTTCATTCCAGGCAATGGCAGCTCTTACACCCTGATGTTTATTGGCTGTAATGGCCACACCATTTGCGCTGCCGCAAAAAAGAAGGCCCAGATCAAATTCCTTATTTTCCACAGCAAAAGCAACGGGATGGGCGAAATCCGGATAGTCAGCAGATTCGGGGCTATGGGTTCCAAAATCTTTTACTTCAAAACCCTTTTGATCAAGCCATTCTTTAATCAGCTCTTTATACTCATAGCCGGCATGGTCGGCACCCAGCGCGATCTTTTCCATGTTAATTCTGTTGTTGATCTGCCCTTAACTCAGCTTGCTCTCTCTTTAACTTGTTTCTTAATTCAAGAGCCGATATGAAAATACTAATTTCATACAGCACATACAATGGAATTGCTACCATCGACATACTTAGCGGATCAGGGCTAGGCGTAATTACTGCTCCAATGATCATAATCACCACTACTGCGTGCTTGCGGTAACTGCGCATAAACTGAGGTGTAATCATTCCTACTTTCGTCAGGAAATAAATCACCACGGGAAGTTGAAATAAAAGGCCACTTCCCAAAACTAATGTGACTACCGTAGAAACGTAAGAGGTAATGTCAAACTCGTTCACAATCATATCGCTGATTGAGTAATTGGCAAGAAAGGCGATAGACATTGGGCAAAGAATAAAGTAGCCGAAAGAAATCCCCGTAAGGAAAAGTGCTGAGATAGAAAATACCGCACCTCTGGAGCCCTTTATTTCTTTATTGTATAAGCCTGGTTTGATGAACTGCCAAAGCTCCCAAACCACATAAGGAAAGGCAACAATTAAACCAATTATCAGTGAAGAGGTGATTTGCATGGTGAACTGACCCATCATAAATCGGCTCTGGATTTTCATGGGAATCACTGTTATGCAAAGCCCATCAACACCTAAGGCTTTCCCCAAAGAACAAAGCCACTGAAAGGTGATAAAAGATGGTCGCCCGGGTGCGAAGATTACATAGTCAAAAATTTCTCGCGTAAAAATGAAGGCAACAATCATCAGTATTAAAATAGCAATAACAGATCGTACCACGTGCCAACGCAACTCTTCCAGGTGATCCAAAAAGGACATTTCTTTTTCTTCGCTCATCTCTCTCCGTCTTCAGTAAAAATTGATTCTTTTAAAATGATTAACTAAACAAAGGGAATTTTTTCATGAAAGCATTCACTTTTTTCTTCACAGCTTTCAAATGTTTTTCGTCAGCTGGTTTCTTCAAAACCTCATCGATGAAATCAACAACCTTAATCACGTCTTTTTCTTTCATGCCGCGAGTAGTCACAGCAGGGGTGCCAATGCGCATACCCGAAGTAACCATTGGTGATTGTGTGTCAAACGGCACCATGTTTTTGTTGATGGTGATGTCAGCTTTGATCAATGACTCTTCGGCAATTTTTCCTGTAAGGTTTTTTGAACGAAGGTCAATCAACATCAGGTGATTGTCGGTGCCACCGGAAATGATTTTATAACCGCGCTTTACAAATTCATCGGCCATCGCTTTCGCGTTCTTTGCTACCTGCACCACATATTCCAGATACTCATCAGAAAGAGCTTCGCCAAAAGCAACGGCCTTAGCAGCGATCACGTGCTCAAGTGGTACGCCTTGTGTGCCAGGGAAAACTCCGGAGTCAAGCACCGATCCCATTTTTCTTAGCTCGCCTTTTGGAGTTTTCAAGCCGAATGGATTATCAAAGTTTTTACCGATCATGATCAAACCTCCGCGTGGACCGCGCAACGTTTTGTGCGTGGTGGTTGTAACAATGTGGCAGTACTCCATCGGATCGTTGAGCAATCCGCGAGCGATTAATCCCGCTGGGTGAGATATGTCTGCCATCAGCAAAGCACCAACGTGGTCGGCAGCTTCGCGCAATTTTTTATAATCCCAATCACGACTGTAAGCAGACGCACCACAAATGATCAACTTTGGCTTTTCGCGCTCGGCAGTTTCTTTAACTTTATCAAAGTCTATCAATCCACTTTCTTGTTCCACCCCGTAAAAAGAGGGCTGGTATAGTTTTCCTGAAAAATTCACTGCCGAACCATGTGTGAGGTGTCCACCGTGAGAAAGATCAAAACCTAATATCTTGTCTCCTGGTTTCAAACAAGCCAGCATCACTGCTGCATTCGCTTGAGCACCGGAATGTGGCTGCACATTTGCCCACTCGGCACCAAACAATTCCTTAATCCTGTCGATAGCAAGTTGCTCCACTTCATCAACGACTTCGCATCCGCCATAGTAACGCTTGCCCGGAAGACCTTCCGCATATTTGTTAGTGAGCACTGACCCTTGCGCTTTCATTACCTGGGGAGAGGTAAAATTCTCAGAGGCAATTAGTTCGATGCCATGCTCCTGGCGTTGTTTTTCTTTTTCAATGAGGTCGAAGACTATTTTATCGCGCTTCATAGGTTGGTTTTATGGAATTAAAGAATCGTGAGGCTATTTTTTTCGAGAGCCCAAAAATAGGGAGTGAAAGGACATTTTACTAACGAGATTTTTTCAAATGATTTGGCGAGGGGCCGGACTTGAAACGAAAGGGATTCAAACGTTTTACCAGCTTCCACTACTTCCACCACCGCCAAAACTTCCACCGCCACCTGAGAAACTGCTATCACTGCTGGAAGAAGACCAATCAGTGCTACCCCAACTGCTACCACCTGACGACCAGCCGCCTCCACTTCCCGAGCCTTTTGAGTTCTTCCAATCTACTTTCAATTTTTTACCCCACTTGGTGCGGCCCACAATCAATTTAATAATCGGGGTGACAACGGTGTAGATCCCGAGCGTGATTAACCCACCCGGATAACCGAAGATGGCCCAGGGAAAGGTGGCATAGAATGGAATAAGAAAAGCGTATAGGCCCCAGCCTGCACAACCTGAAGAAAAAACTGCGAATAGGGTAAAAAGCCCTAGAATGCCAAATACGAAAACGCCCATGAATATCTTTTCCCCAAGAGAATCACCTGAATTGTCACCGCTGATGTCATCAGCTTTGTATTCGTCACCAATCGATTTAATGATCCCATCAATCCCAGCAAGAACTCCGGCATCATGTCACCTCTTCTGAAATTGGGCGCCATTTCATTGCGGATGATGCGGTTGCTTTGTGCATCTGTAAGCACGCCCTCTAGTCCTTCACCCACTTCGATGCGCATTTTATGATCATCTATCGCCACTAACAAAAGAACACCGTTGTCTTTATTCTTTTTGCCAAGTTTCCATTTTTCAACCACACGGATCGAATAGTCTTCGAGCACATCACCATCCAATGATTGTACAATTAAGATTGCAATCTGATTGCTTGTTGAATCCTCATAGACCTTCAGCCTTTTCTCCAGCAGGTCGACAGTTTCTGTCTTAAGAGCATGCGCTTCGTCATGCACGCGCTGGCCCCACAGTTCTGGAACCTCTTTTTGGGCAAAACTCGCAATGGTGATTAAAAGGAGGCAGATAATTAAAACCCGTGTTTTGAATAATGGATAATCCTTCATCGGCATAAATTTTCAATTCAAACTTACCACGATCCGCTTGATCCACCGCCACCAAAGCTTCCTCCGCCACCCGAAAAACCACCACCTGATGATGAACCTCCTCCGGATGACCAACTGCTCCCGCCACTCCTACCTGAAAACATTCCCGTACCTATGGTAGTTGTGCCTGATTTTTTCCTTTTCGAAACAGGATTTCGATTTGACGATTTTGCTTCCGCGGACGCGTCACCCTTTCTGCGAAATTCGTTTACAAAGGCCACGATAAGCACCACAATACAAAAGATGACAAATAACACTGTGACGATAATCCATGTACTATTCTTGCTTGAGGCTTCTGCCTGATACTCACCGCGAATTGCTTTGATGATTCCGCCAACTCCCAATTGCACGCCAGCATCGTAATTGCCTCTTCTGAATTCTGGTGCAATTTCATTGCGAATAATCCGGTTGCTAACAGCATCGGTAAGCACGCCTTCCAGCCCTTCGCCAACTTCGATACGCATTTTGTGGTCATCTACGGCTATTAATAAGAGAACCCCGTTGTCTTTCTCTTTTTTTCCGAGCTTCCATTTTTCTACCACACGAATAGAATACTCTTCCAGTATATCTCCATCGAGTGATTGAATAATTAAAACAGCGATTTGATTGCTGGTAGAGTCTTCATGAATTTTCAATTGCCGCTCAAGCAAATCGATGGTTTCCGGCTTGAGAACATGAGCTTCATCGTGCACGCGCTGGCCCCAAAGTTCGGGCACTTGCTTTTGAGCAAAGCTCAAAGTAGAAATTAATAAGAAAAGATATGTCAAACGTTCAAGTCTAAAAACTCCTGCCATTCACAAATATTTTTTTAAACATTGAACATGACTGCTACCAACTGTCACTTGAGCCGCCACCACCAAAACTTCCACCACCCCCAAAGTCAGGTCCATCCCACGAAGAATCAGATCCACGGCCACTCATCCCGCCCAGCATTCCAGCCGCCCAATATCCGCCCAATCCGCTGCCGCCACCTCCGCGTCTTCTTGAAGCTATGATAATGATTATGAGAATGACAATAATCGTGACCCATGGTGATCTTCCTCCGCGCTTGCGACCATGAGGTTCGTTGTTAAAATACTGACCTTTGATTGCCTGGATGATTGCAAATACTCCGGCCTTTACACCATTGTCATAGTCTCCTTTACGAAAATAGGGAGCAATCTCATTCCGGTTGATGCGGCTGGAGAGTGCATCAGTTAAAGATTCCTCCAACCCATGACCTACCTCAATACGCACTTTCCGGTCTTCAATGGCGATAATCAAAATCGCACCGTTGTCATTTTCTTTGGTACCTACTTTCCATTCTTCGGCAACCTTAATTCCATACGAGGCAATATCATCGCCTTCCAACGATGGAACGATTAAAACAGCAATCTGATTTGAAGTAGAGTCGCGCTCTGCTTTAAGAATAGCTTCAAGTTCATATTTCGTTTGGGCTGAAAGAACATTGGCTTCGTCATGCACCCACACGCCCCCATGAGGAGGGATTTTAGGTTGAGCAAAGGATGTCAGCTGAGCGAAAATCAGGAAAAGGAATAATAATCGACAAACGACAGTGTACTCAGTAATAAATTTGAGGCTGCTAGTTTTGTTTTGAATAAATACCATAACGAAAAGCTTGATAAAAGGATGATAATCGTTACTCAATTCTCAAATCATCCCTGAGTTCGTTCACATCGTCAGGCGTTTTGATAAACCCTTTTTCCAAAAGAATTTCTCCGCAGCGGTGAATGGCTTCGCTTATTCCTTCCACTACTTTACCCATTTTTATGTTTTTTGTAATACCACGAACAAGTTTATCCCACTCCTTCTGGTCTACCACTTTGCTAATGCCGCGATCAGCAATCACAATTACTTCCCGTTCAAAAAAGGAAACGAAAATCAAAATTCCGGTGCGATGGCGTGTGTTGAAAACTTCTTCCTGTAAAAAAGCAGTTTCAGCGCGTTGGCGCGTAGCCCGATCAAGATGTTGTTGGCC
>CAZNCO010000235.1:0-6933 GCA_964571345.1 uncultured Ohtaekwangia sp. | reverse complement strand
GAGCTAGGCTACTCGAAAGTTGGGGAAGTTCCTATTGGGACAACTACGTTTGTTGACGCAGGGCTTGCTGCCGGTGCTGAATATTGCTATCGCCTCGTGGCCGTTTTTCCGAATCCACCTGGCGGGGTTAGTGTAGTCTCTGATGAGATATGCATTCCTCCTATCATCGTAGACGCACCCGTGATCACAAATGTTACTGTGGATGTTACTGATCCGAAGGCTGGTCAAATTACGGTCAAATGGAGACCGCCTTTTCAGGCTGATCAGAGTCAGTTTCCCAGCCCGTATTCTTATAAGGTTTATAGGGCTCAAGGATTGTCCGGCAAGGCAAATTTTGTGGAAGCATTTCCTGGAACTCGCCCTGATACAACCTGGACGGATACTGGAATTAACACATTGGATTTTGCGTACAATTATCGAGTTCTTGCATTTGCAAGCAATACCAACAGGCTTGACACATCGGCAGTTGCCTCTTCTGTTCGGTTGGATCTAAAGCCATTGTTCAAACAAGTTGATCTAACCTGGGTTGCAAATGTTCCTTGGTCGAATAACACAATAAAATATCCTTACCATCTTATTTATCGGGCTTTGGATCAAGGCACTGTGATGTCCGATATGACTTTGATTGATAGTGTAAACGTAAACAAATATCAATTTCATTATATCGATTCAGGCCAGTGGAATAAAACCCCTCTAAGTAATTCGCAGAAATATTGTTATGCTGTGATGACCCGAGGGACGTATGGTAATCCAAAGATCAAAGAGCCTCTGGTTAACTTTTCTGAAATCACCTGCTCCACACCGGATGATAAAATCCCTCCTTGTAAGCCTGTCCTTGCCGTGACCGGAAATGATTGCTCCAAGGCAACCTGCGTCTCAGACGGCACTATTTTCTCAAACACAATAAAATGGAATCGACCCGCTGATGCAGCTTGTAGGGCAGACATCAAGAGCTACACCGTCTATGCCGCTAGTCATGTAGGTCAACCATTCGAAAAGATAGTTGAAGGAGTCGTTGATACATTTTATGTTCATTCAAATATTCCTTCGTATGCACAGTGTTATAAAGTTTCTGCTGTGGATCGTGCCGGAAATGAAAGTGATCTGAGTGATTCATTTTGTTTTGACAATTGCCCTTATTATGAATTGCCCAATGTTTTCACACCTAATGGCGACAACTGCAATGATAAATTCAGTGCCTATAGCTTACGATATGTGACACTTGGAGAGACCAATTATGAACTGTGTAACCACCATATCCTCACAGCGGATGAATTGGATGAACTCAGTCGAAAATGTGCCCGGTTTGTTTTAAGTGTTTCTTTTAAGGTTTATAATAGATGGGGAAAGGAAGTATATACCTACCAGGGAACGGGCGATGGAATTTATATTGATTGGAATGGAAAAGATAATAGTGGCGTTGATCTCGCCTCGGGCACGTATTTCTACGCGGCTGTGGTTACTTTCAATGTTGTTGATCCGCGAGTGCAAACCAAGACCATAAAGGGATGGGTGCAAATCGTAAGGTGAATGCGATTATTTTTTTTGATGGCGAATGTAATCTTTGCAACTCGTTCGTAACCTTTGTCATTCGCAGAGACCTTAGGAAGGAATTTGTGTTTTCATCTCTTCAATCGAGTTTTGCGAAAAATACTTTGAAAGAGGTTCTGACGAAAGAGGGGGTTAACACCGTCATCCTTCAACGTGATGGTTTTCTTTTTTATAAAAGTGATGCAGCCCTTGAAGTTCTACGCAAACTTTCTGGCGCATGGCCCGTTTTTTATTCTTTTAAAATTGTTCCTAAAATTATTCGTGATTTAATTTACGACTGGATCGCTGCTAACAGGCACAGATGGTTTGGCAAATCAAATTGCCTGATTCCATCTGCCGATTTAAAAGCGCGGTTTATGGAATGAGATTTTTTAATTTTTAAAAAGATGAAAGCATACATTTTTCCGGGTCAGGGAGCGCAGTTCACAGGAATGGGTAAAGATTTATTTGACACCAATCCAAAAGCACAAGAGCTTTTTAAAATAGCTAATAAAATCCTTGGTTTTTCTATTTCAGATATCATGTTCGCAGGATCAGCTGATGAATTGAAACAAACAAAAGTTACTCAGCCTGCGGTATTCATCCATTCTGTGTTGGTTGCATTATGCAACAGTCAGAGTTCACCCAATATGGTTGCCGGACATTCTTTGGGTGAATTCTCTGCCTTAGTGGCAAATGGAGCGTTATCCTTTGAAGATGGTTTAAAACTCGTTTATAAAAGGGCACTAGCCATGCAGAAAGCATGCGAACTGAATCCTTCTACGATGGCAGCGATCCTGGGTCTTGATGACCAGATTGTGGAGGATATTTGCAATTCAATAAAAGATGAAATAGTTGTGGCTGCAAACTTTAACTGTCCTGGGCAGCTAGTGATCTCGGGTAGCATTAAAGGAATCGACATGGCGTGTGAAAAATTAAAAGCAGCAGGAGCGAAGCGTGCGCTTCCTCTGCAGGTAGGTGGAGCTTTTCATTCACCTCTTATGCAGCCGGCCAGAGAAGAACTTGCACAGGCAATTGAAGCTACTAATTTTAACGTTCCGTCATGTCCAGTGTATCAGAATGTAAATGCAAGCCCCTCTGCAGAGATTGCTGTGATTAAGAAGAATTTAATTGATCAATTAACCGCACCTGTAAGGTGGACCCAATCTGTAAGGAACATGGTTGCCGATGGTGCCACCACATTCGTGGAATGTGGTCCTGGTAAGGTTTTGCAAGGCCTTGTAAAAAAGATAGCTCCGGCTGCAGAGGCTATGAGTCTTTAAACAAAAGCACCTCTGATGAATCGTTACATTCCGACAGGAGGGTGGCATTTGTTTTTTTTAGAACAGGATGTTCAAAATCAGGAGCAACTTCAAACAGAGGAACTAAAACAAATTTTCTTTCTTGAATCAATGGATGAGGTATTACTAAATTTTCAGCAAAGACTTTCGCATTATCAAAGTATAAAATATCTATGTCGATGATGCGGGGTTCCCATTTTTTAATACGCACTCTGCCCATGTTCGATTCGATTTTGTTTATGTTTTCCAATATTTGAAGAGGCGATAGGCACGACTGAACTTGGATTACCATGTTGAGAAAAGGTTGTTGCATTTTATTACCCCAAGCCTCTGTTTCATAGATGGACGACCTCTTTTCGATGATTCCAATTTTGTTTTGGATAAAGTTGAGGGATCGGTGCAAATTATTTAGGCGATCATTGAGGTTGCTACCGAGAGATAAAAAGATATTTTTCGTCGACTTTTCTTTCACAACACAAGCCAAGTAGTGTAAATAGCGTTAACTATTATCTAAATTTGCGCATAAACTTAGTGAAAATGAATTTCTTAAAGACGTTGTTGGCATCTTGTCTTGGATCATTGCTGGCCATGATTGTGTTTGTGCTGTTGTTGATTGGATTTTTTATATCAGCGGTCTCAAGTATCTCAGACGGAGATAAAATGGTTGTTGTTGACGAGAATTCGGTTCTTCATTTAAAGCTTAATAATCCGATCACTGAATTGGAAATTGAGAACCCGCTTGAAGGGCTACCTTTGCCAGGAATTGAGGAAGGTTCGATAGGGTTACTCCAACTAAAGAATGCCATTGCCTACGCAAAGACTGACAAGAATATTTCAGGTATCTATTTGGACGTAAGTATGTTTCAAGGGGGTATTTCAAAAGCCAAGGAAATCAGGGAGTCGTTGATCAACTTTAGGAAATCGGGTAAGTGGGTCGTTGCTTACAGTGAGGTTTTTTCTGAGGTATCTTACTACCTCGCGTCAGCGGCAGACAAAGTGTATTTGAATCCGGAAGGAGATCTGGAATTCAATGGCTTGTCAATTGATGTAACCTTCTTTAAGAGGATGTTCGATAAATTGGACATTAAGCCAGAGATATTTCGTGTAGGGGATTTCAAAAGTGCCGTTGAGCCATTTATGTTGGATAAGATGAGTGATGCTAACCGCTTGCAGCTAAATGAGCTAATCAACGAGCTTAATAATAATTTGATCAAGGACGTAGCGGAAAGCAGACGGATAGAATTCCCCACTTTACTTCAAATTTCAGCAAGAGCTCAAGTGACCAATGCTGCCGATGCGCAACGCCTTAACCTTGTAGATTCGCTGATGTATTTTGATCAGGTTCAATCTGAGTTAAAAAGGAGATTGCATCTCGATCGTGATGAAAAGATTTCATTTATAAAATATAATAAGTATAAAAAATCAATGCCTACTGCTTCTGATTCTAAGAACGAAATTGCCGTGATCGTAGCTGATGGAGATATTATGCAAGGCAAAGCCAGAGAAGGGATAATAGGTTCTGATTCTTTTGCTGAGGAGTTGCGTAAAGCGAGAAACAATAAAAAGGTCAAAGCAATTGTTCTTCGGATTAATTCTCCTGGCGGAAGTTAATTGGCTTCTGACGTGATGTGGAGAGAGGTTAGACTTGCATCTGAAAAGAAACCTATCATTGCTTCGATGTCAACTTATGCCGCCTCAGGTGGATATTATCTGGCGATGGGATGCGATACAATTGTTGCCCAGCCGACATCCATAACAGGTTCTATTGGCGTTTTTAGCGTTTTGTTTGACATGAGCGGATTGCTCAATAATAAAATTGGCATTACCTCCGAGGAGGTAAAGACAGGCGATGTTGGAGAGATGGTAACTTTTGTTAGACCTTTAACCGATCTAGAAAAATCCATCTGGCAAAAACGCACTGACCAGATTTATGCAAGCTTCACGTCTAAAGCGGCTGAAGGTCGCCACATGCCATTAGAATCGTTGAGGAAAATTGCTTCGGGCAGGGTTTGGTCAGGAGCGCAAGCAAAAGACAATGGACTTGTAGATATTCTTGGAGGATTTAATGATGCTGTGAATGTGGCTGCGCAGACAGCTGGTATTTCGGATGATTATAAACTGAAATTCTATCCTAAGCAACGGACATTTTTTGAGCATTGGTTAAGTGATCTTGAGGAGAACACACGCGTTACCATCATGAAAAAAGAATTAGGCGAGCATTATGATTGGGTAAAGCAGATACAAAAAGTAAAAACTATTTCCGGATCGCAGGCAAGAATTCCTTTTGAACTTTCAATTAATTAATTTTTTATGATCAGAACTGATTGGACCAAGCAAGAAATCACAGAAATATACAACAGCCCTGTTCTTGATTTAATTTTTCAGGCTGCTACTGTTCATCGTCAATACCATGAGTCGCAGGAAGTTCAGGTATGTACGCTCCTTTCTGTTAAGACCGGAGGATGCCCCGAAGATTGTGCTTATTGTCCTCAAGCTGCGAGGTACCATACGGATGTGAAAGTTCATAAATTGATGGAGGTGAATGAGGTTATTGGTAAAGCGATTGAAGCAAAGGAGTCAGGAAGCACGCGTTTTTGTATGGGCGCTGCATGGCGAGAGGTGAGAGATAATAAAGATTTTGATAAGGTTCTTGAAATGGTGAAAGGGGTAAGCAAGATGGGTATGGAAGTATGCTGCACGCTTGGAATGCTTACCGAAGAGCAGGCAACGAAGCTTAAAGATGCTGGACTGTATGCATACAATCACAACTTGGATACCAGCGAAGAATTTTACGGAGATATTATTACTACCAGAACATATAAAGATCGATTAGAGACGCTTGAAAATGTTCGATCAGCAAAAATTTCTGTTTGCTCTGGAGGTATTATCGGTATGGGCGAAAAAGAAATAGATCGCATAGGCATGCTTCATACCCTTGCAACGTTGCCCGAGCACCCTGAGTCAGTTCCTGTAAACGCATTAGTTCCTGTTGAGGGTACACCTCTGGAAGAGCAAGAAAAGGTTTCAGTGTGGGAGATGGTCCGTATGATAGCAACGGCAAGAATTGTGATGCCGAAGGCGATGGTGCGACTTTCTGCAGGTAGAGTGCGAATGACGTTGGAGGAACAGGCACTTTGTTTTATGGCAGGTGCAAACAGTATTTTTGCCGGAGATAAACTATTGACTACACCGAATCCTGGAGTCATTCAGGATAAAGAAATGTTTCAAATTCTTAATCTGAAACCACGTCAGGCATATAAAAACATGGAAAAGAGCATGTTGGTTTCGTAAGAAGAATGTCATTTTTTGGTTAGAAATACGTGTACCTTTTCATTTGAAAATTCATTATTCAAATCTTTTTTTTTAAAAAATGATTGTTTTGTTACATGATATTTTCTTCAATAGAGATCTATTATGTGACTATTAATCAGTCAATAATGTAATCTTAGTAACTGAATTGCACTTTAAACTGACACCTGTGTTTAATAGGTTTTTCTCTTGTCGTTTCTAAAGTAAGTTCTCAATTAGGTTCGTTTTATTCTGGAAGCTAAACGAACAGGGATATTGAGGCAGAAACAAGGTAGTGTTAGCACAAGACCAAGAGGGAATTTCAATCGCGAACAAAAAAAATAAGGCAATTGGATCTTACCGAATGCTGTCGTGGATGAACGAGAAATTACACAAGCAGCCGCGGTTTATTCAATCGCGACTGCTTGTGAAAACTTTCAAATTGAGATTACTAAAACTGATTACTATCCTGCAAAGCAAACCCTTTTTGTGAGGCTTCACTTCCGGAGGCAGTGTTAGCTGTTGATTTTTTGGTTGAGACCAGCGTGAAAGAAAGCAACGTGATCGCAGTAAGTGCTATCAAAATAATTTTTGTTTTCATAAATTTTTCGTCATCAGACGCTTTGGTTTTATTCAATGATTCCACTTCCTGAACCTTGCCCTTTAGGTTTTACTACCTCTTGCGTGCAAGAAGACATTGTTGCTGAAACAGAAGCAAGAAGTATGATGATGCAGAGGAACTTTTTCATAATATTTACGGGGGTTAATGATTAGCTAGTAGGGTTTGATTATTCAATGATGCCACTTCCAGAGC
>CAZNCO010000234.1:0-6948 GCA_964571345.1 uncultured Ohtaekwangia sp. | reverse complement strand
TAAGTCCGATAAAATTTTCAGCATCCTTTAAATATTTTCTTGCGGTGAATACGGAGGAAAATGAGTTTACTGAATTTACGGATGAAAAATAGGGCCGGTAGGAAATCCAAAAGCTTTTAACATACCATCCAATTGAGCCTGTATAAATCGGCACGTTATTATTTGCAGTATAATACAAATAGCGAATACCCAGTGAAGCCTCAAAGTTTTTTAAGACCTTGGAATAAATCTCTCCTCCCAGGCGGTGATTGGGGAATAGGTTACTGTTAGAATAACCATAATTCAGATAAGCATAAACTCCTTTGGTTATTCGTGGATACAAATCAATCTCTGGCTGCCAGCCCTGGGAAGAAAAACGATCTGAATAGTTCAACCTGAAAATAGATGTACCCCACTTGTTCAGGCGGTTGATGTGCATATTGGCATAATGTGCAGGATGGAAGACCTGGCTAAAGATGTCTGCCGTGTAATTCAGGCCAACGGTGTATTTTAATTTGGACGAACGAAGTTGTTCGAGCAGTAGAACTCCTTTGCCATGGGCCGGGTTTACGTTAAGTAGCTCGTTCAATGTGACCATTGATTCATCTGTTCTGTTTAGTTCTTTGAGTGCTGTTGCCTTTCGAAACAATAATTCCTCCGAATTGGGATAACGGGCAAGACCATTGTTGACGATCGTCAAGGCGATGTCAAATTTAGAATCCCATATTTCTACATCTGCTAATGCGATAAGAGCATCTTCATAGAATGGAGTTTCCGCAAGTACTTGCTGTAGTTCCTTTCTGGCCTGGCTGTAGTTCTTTTCCCAAGCGTATGTTCGCCCAACAAAAATGCGCGCATCATAATAAGAAGGGTTATGTTCAAGGATAACACCAAACATGGAGCGGGCCTCTTCGTACTTTCCGTCAAGCGCGTCCTTTCTAGCTAGCTGAAAAATTTCATCGTCACCTAGGTTTCGCCATTCCTGTGCAGGCAATATCAGAGAAGTTGCCACACTGAATAGGAAGAAGAATAGCAATCTTGGTCCAGTATTTTTCATCATGCTTTTTTGTATTGAACAAATCCTTTTCGGGTCATCTCACCCCATGACTTCTTTCCTTTCATCAAATCAAAGTTTCCTTTCAGAGACCACCACACCACGCGCGGATGAAACCAGAACGGTTCGATCAGTGCTACCAATATCATTTTGAAGACATCCCGCTTAAGAGTGTATTTGTAGAAAGACGTTTCCTCGGCCAACAAGGCGAGCGTAGAAATGAAAAAAGCAAAGCAATAAACCGCCAGCAGTAGGCAGAGAAAGAAGACCCAATTCACTTTTCCGATAATGATCAGAAAAATAAAATAAAGCAGCCCGCTGAATTCTACGAAAGGAGAGAGCCACTCATAAAAAAACCAGAAGGGGTAACTGAGCATTCCCATAACGCCATAGTTTGGGTTAAAAAATATTTTCCGATGAATGGACAAAGTCTCGAATGTGCCTCGTGCCCAGCGGTTGCGCTGTCTTCCTAGTATGTTCAGGTCGGAGGGTGCTTCGGTCCAGCATAGCGGATCGGGAATATAGGCCACGGTATAGGGCTGTTTATTTTCTTCCATGTATCTGCGCATGCGCACTACCAATTCCATATCCTCACCAACGGTGTTGTGATTATAGCCACCAGCTTTCAGGGCAATCTCTCTTTTGAATAGGCCGAAGGCACCCGAAATCAGCAGCAGTCCATTGAGTTTGCTCCACGCCATCCTTCCAAGCAAAAAAGCGCGAATGTATTCGAGCACCTGTGTGCGCGCTACTAAACTCTGCGGGAGTTTTACTTCAATCAGCCTCCCTTCCTCAATTACACACGAGTTTGCAATACGCACCACACCTCCTGAAGCAATTACTTCTTTGCTTTCTAAAAACGGTTTAACCATTTTCAACAGCGCGTCCGGCTCGATGATGCAGTCTACATCGATGCAGGCCACTAAATCCTTTTTAGAGAAATTTAATCCTACATTGAGCGCATCGGCCTTGCCGCCATTCATCTTATCCACTACCACCAATTTTTTAAAAGCGCGGTTACGTGATTTGTAAACGCCTCTTACCTCTTTGGTTTGCACTATGCTTTGAAGATCATAAGGCACTTTAAACAAATCGAAAGCTGGGATTAATTTAGAGAGCGTATCATCTTTGCTTCCGTCATTAATGATAATCACTTCATAGTTGTTATACATGATGGAAAGCAGTGATTTGACATTGTCAACAATGGTAAGACTCTCGTTATAGGCTGGGGCAATGAGCGAAATTCCCGGAGCGAAGGGAGAAGAAAGAATATAGCGGTAGTCAATGAAATAATTTTTCTTTAGATAGGTGCGCATCTCTTTCAAAGAAATGAGCGCCAGCGATAAATAGCTAAAAGCAATGGTTACCGCATAAATAAATACCAACGTATTAACAGTATAGAGGAAAATATTTCCTGCCGTCATTGAAGCAAGGGTTCGTGAATATGATCTATAATTTTTGCCAACGTACCGTTGTCTTCTTGATTTGATGCATTCAGAATATCTTCGCCAGCGGCTCCAAATTTGGCAAGGGCAAGTGCTGATTCAAATCGTATAGTGTGTAGCGGGTGCTTTAAATAACTTTTCAGAACTAAAAGATGCTCCCTGGAAGAGCCAATTCTTTCGATACAGCGAATGATGCAAATGCTTATTTTTTCCGAGTCCCAATAGCGTTGATAGACATTTATTATTGAATCTACCTCTTCGTGGGCATCTAACTCTCCGAGCGCTCGGATAGCAGAGGCTACCACCACATGGTTGTGGTGGTTAATTAGATGCACAAGCGATTTGGCTGCCTCTACCTGGCGAAAGACGCGCGCCATGCTGATCGCGAATAAAGTAACATCCCGATTTTTGCTATCAAACCACTTGCTGAATAACGGTAACTTACGAGCATCTTTTTTGACCAGGTGTTGATGGATATTGATCCTCATCCACGATGTGATTGGCTCTTCATAGTCATCCAAAAAGTCAAGAGACGAATTGGGATCAAGTCGCACAAGGGCAATGAATGCCTCTTCCTTTAATGTTTGATTGCGGTGATTTACAAGAGGTTTTATTGTTTCAATGGCAGGCAGGTAATTTAGTTCTGCCAGTTCGCGGATAGCTTTTGCTTTTTTACTCCAGGATTGTGACTTCAGCTTCTCAAGGCAATAATTGGGCAAATCGAGATCAATAAATAGTTTATCAATAGCGCTGGCCGTGGAGCCTGATACGTTTTTCTTCATCGCGATCAAATGATCGATTAATAATTGTTTTGATGATTCATTTTTGCCAAAAACCTGAAAAAGTTTGCCCAGGTAGAATTGATAGGAAGCTGCTGGCATGGTTGCGTTAGACTCCCCTATAATAATAGCATTAGTTGCCTGCTGGAAAAATTCAAGTTTTATTGCCCGTGTTTTTGAAACGTAGCCTTTGATAAACCGGTTTGCCAGCAAGAAAATAATCATTCCCATTGCCAGCAACAGCAGCGTAAGTGCAATCCAGAGAAAAGCTTTTTCCTCGAATGAAAAATTGTTGAACCAATCGCCTGATAATAATCTCATACGTTTAACAAACGCTTTACACGTATAGCTAATTCAGCTGGGCTGAATGGCTTTGAGATAAAATCACTGGCGCCAATTTCAAAGGCTTGAAGAACGGTGTCTTCTAATCCTTCAGCAGAAAGAATTATAATGGGAGTTTTCTTTTTTAATTCGTGTCTCACAAATGTTATGATTTCAAGCCCCGAATGAAAAGGCATGTGGATATCAGAAATGATGAGGTCAAAGTCATGTTCCTTCAACATTTGCATGGCCTCACGTCCATCAGCAACTTTTGTAATTTCACCGATATTTTCACGTACTAGTTTAAATCGGATCATGCTCACCAGGGCATCATCATCATCGCATACAAGAATTTTCATGGTTCAAATTTAGCGTTTGGTGATAAAAAATTATATTTAAACTTAAACATTAGCATGAGAACATTCAAATTTAGGTACGTGGTTTTCATCGTGTCCGTAGTTCTTACGACTGCACTCCTACAGGCAATTGTGCAATATGATCTCAGCCAGCAAAATTCAGATGCCCAACTAATCAACCTGGCTGGCAGACAGCGGATGTTGAGCCAGAGAATTTCGAAGCTCACCTTGTTCATACAGTATAATTCGGTTAATAGGAGAGAATCCGCTTTTTATCGTTTGGATAGTTTGCAAAAGCTGGTGGATATTTGGGAGCGTGTTCATTTTCAATTAATCAGTCAAAATGAAACAGGTGCCAAAAGTTCTGCTATCGATTCTCTACTTAAAAACAACACCCCCAACCTCCAACTAATGGCGGCCTCTTGTCGCCAGATTCTAAAAAGCCAAGACTCCGCTACAATACGAAAAGCGATCGCGAATATTTCTAAGGTTGAGTTGCCCTTTCTTCTGCGCATGGAGAAGACGGTGAACAGATATCAAAAGGAAGCGGAATCAAAACTTAAATTTTTAAAGCGTTTGGAGTTAGCGTTATCTGGGGTGGCCGTAGTTATTCTGATTGCTGGATTTGTTTTCATTGCAGTGCCGGTATCAACCCAGCTGCAAGCGGCAAACGATCTGCTTACGCAGCGCAACAGCGATCTCACGGCTTCGGAAGAGGAGATCAGGAGTAACCTGGATCAGATAAGAGAACTGCAAACGGATTTAGAGGCAAAACAACGTCAGTATCAGGGACTGGTTGATGAGGCCACGGACTTTATTTATGAATTGAATGAAGATGGGAAATTTTCATTTGTTAACCCTGTGCTCGAGTCCAAAACAGGATTTTCAAAAAGTGAGCTCCTTGGAAAATATTATTGGGATTTGGTATTGAAGGAAGATGTGCAGCGCGTTGTGGAATTTTATGCTGAACAGCGAAAAAACAACACAGAAGTTTCGTACCTGGAATTGAGAATGCAAACACGAAATGGAAACACCATTTGGATTGGCCAAAATGTACGGATGTTTTTCAACCAAGAGAAAGTTTACAAAGTAAGCGTTGTAGCTAGAGATATTCAGAAAATAAAAGAGTCTGAAGCGGCTCTTGCCTTGGAGCGAATTTTGGTCAGAACTATTATTGACAACAGCCCGATTAATATATACGCAAAGAACCTTAAGTCAGAAAAGATTCTTGCGAATAAAGCTGAGTATGAATACCTCGGGGCCCACTCAGAAACAGAAGTACTTGGGAAAAGTGATTATGAACTCTTTCCATCAGAGTCCGCAAAATTGTCAGTCGAAGAAGATCAGCGGGTGTTTGCAGGAGCAGCGATGCTAAGCCAGGAAACATTAAACACCCTGAAGGATGGAACTGAAACATGGTTCTTGGTTTCGAAGGTCCCATTGCGAAATGAAAACAACGAAATCATCGGGCTGGTTGGGATAAGTATTGATATCACGCAACAAAAGAAAGCAAAGGAAGAACTTGAGCAAAGTGAAAAACTTTATCGGCTACTGGCAGAGAATTCAAATGATGTAATAAGTCTTCATAAGTTGGATGGCACATTTGAGTATATCTCGCCCGCCTGCGTTGAACTTCACGGATATTCACCAAAGGAGTTAATTGGAAGAAATGGAATTGATTTTGTGCACGAAGACGATGCAAAACAGATTCTTGCTGAAGCTCCACATGTGCTGGAAAAAATGAAGAAAAACCAGCCGGTGGAGTCAAGCCAGTTTCGTATTGTAACAAAGAACCGCGGTGTTGTTTGGGTGGAGAACTTGATGAAACCGCTATTTGAAAATGGGCAGCTGTCGGGGTTTCAGTCTACAGTACGCGATATTTCAGCGCGCAAAGCATACCAATCGGCCCTGGAAGACGCTAAGCGGAAGGCAGAGGAAGCCACGTTGGCCAAAAGCCAGTTTCTAAGCATGATGAGTCACGAAATTCGTACTCCGATGAATGGAATTATCGGACTTACCAATATTTTATTATCCGAAGATCCACTACCCAATCAGATAGAGAACCTTGAGCTGCTTAAATTTTCGTGTAATAACCTGCTGGCCATTATTAATGACATTCTGGATTTTAGTAAAGTTGAATCAGGTAAAATGGAGTTGGAAGAAATATCTTTCAACCTGTTTGATATGCTTAAACATTACAAAAAATTACACGATGAAACCGCTAACCTGAAAGGCATACGCCTTACCTTGAAAATGGATGACCGATTGCCGGCTACCGTGGTTGGTGATCCGCTGCGGCTGGGACAAATTTTAAATAACCTGATCGGTAATGCAATCAAGTTTACAGAGCGTGGTTCGGTGGATATTGAAGTTGGTCTGTTAGAAATAATAAATGATTTGCATCGGATACGATTCAGCATAAAGGATAGTGGTATTGGTATTCCGAATGACAAGATCCAATCGATATTCGAAGGATTCAATCAGGCTTCTAGTAATATCACTCGAAAATTTGGTGGCACCGGATTAGGGTTAGCCATTACCAAGAAACTACTGGCTTTAATGAAAAGCAACATCGTAGTAATCAGCAGTCCTGGTGAGGGATCCGAATTTTCATTTGAACTCACACTTGCTAAAGGTCGCGATGCAGTGCTGGCGAAGAATGAGAGTGATCCGTTAGTCCCACGTCATGGTGTAGAACTGCTTTTAGTTGAAGATAATAAAGTAAACCAAATGGTTGCCAAGAAGACCCTGGAGAAATGGGGCTTTCATGTTACGATAGCGGAGACGGGCGTTCAAGCAATTGAAAAAATTGAAGCAAAAAATTATGCATTGGTGCTGATGGACATTCATATGCCGGGTATGAACGGATATGAAGCCGCCCGCATAATAAGAAGCAGAGTTGGCAATCATTATAAAGATATCAAAATCATTGCCCTCACGGCAGATGTGTCGCCAGAGATAAAAGAAAAGGTATTAAGCTCTGGTATGAATGATGTTCTGGCTAAGCCCTTTAA
>CAZNCO010000233.1:0-6951 GCA_964571345.1 uncultured Ohtaekwangia sp. | reverse complement strand
GGTTTTTCCATTATTGACAGACTTAAAAAGACCGTTGTCGCAACCAATGAAAATAGAGCCTCCGGCAGTTTCAAAAACAGTACGTACCAGCTTCTCTTGAAAATTTGTGAACCTAGGCGACCATCGATTCGCTCCATCTGCTTTTGTCTTTTTGAGGCGCTTGTTCACAAATTTGTCGGTGATGTCAACAAGGAGTTACAAATATCTTGGTGAATACAGTCGTGCCTATCCAACTTCCTTTTTTTAAAAAATCAAGCTAGTACATTTAATCTTTTCAGCCATTCTCCCACTGCAAATTGTCCTGTGTCAGTCCATCCAAATAATTGCTCTTTTTGAATAATTTTAAATTCATCAAGTTCTTCATTGAGTTTAATTTCTCCTGCTGCAAAAATATGGTAGGCTATCACGATCTGATTTGCCTTTGAAAATGGATAGACGCCAACAAAAGATGTCGTGACAAAATCAAGTCCAAGCTCTTCCTTTGTTTCTCTTTGTGCTGCAACGGATGGCTCTTCATCTGCTTCCAGGAAACCTGTTATGATCGAAAATATTCCTTTGGGTGCAACTTTGTTATGTGCCAGAATAATGCCTTGATCCGTTTCAACAACAATCGCGACAACCGGTATTGGATTATTCCAAAATATGAAGCCGCAACTCTTGTCGGTACAAACGGCCCTGATCTTATTATCAATAGATTTTTTCTCAAGCGGTTTCGCACACGTTGGGCAATACTTCATTCTCATTTATGATAGATTAAATTAATTTTCTTCTTGTGGGGACACTGCGCTGTAATTCGCCACCCTATTTCTTGCTGACTTTCAAATCAGCAAAATAACCATCGGTGCCGGGGCCCACCCAAAGTGCGATACTCCCTGAAGTTTTCCCGTATTTGAGATCCTGCACAATCAAACAGGGTTGACTTACTCCATTCACATACAGCCTTGCGGTGTTATCTTTTACTTCAATTTTCAATTTTGTCCATTCACCTTCCACTAAGTCGGTATAGGATTCATACACGCCCGGATTTTCGTTTCGCAGTTTAAACCACGTATAGCGCGGATGTGAAATATATTGCGTGCTATGGTTTCTGCGCAATTGATCTTCTGCCCGTCCGTTGGTGGGCCGAATATAAAAACATTCATAGCGGATGGAGTCAACTTTACGAACGCGAAAGGCTAGACCAATAAAGGCGCGAGCGGTGGCGTCAGCGTCTGCCAGTCTTGTGCCTGCTACATCAACTTCAATCACTCCGTTTTCAAAATTTTTATCTTTAATGATTGCCAGGGTTTCATCTGCGTTCGATGCCATCACACGCACTGCTTTCTTTCCTTTGTAGGATGCCTCCTTTACGTTCACATTTACCGGATCGAGAATTTGCTTAGAGAGCGGAATGGATTGTGCGTGACTCGCGCAAATGGATGCGCTTAATAGAAAGATCAAAGTTGCTGACTTGAAGATGTGTGCCATAAGAAGTAAAGTTAAGCAATGAGGCATTTAACGAATGGGTAAATTAATAGTTTGGTGCGTGACGGCACCTTGTGCAAAGGCTTGCGCATTTCGTGTCGTGTGGATTTTGATTTTCATTGATATTGCGCAGACGACACTTTTATTTATCATTCATAACCCCGACCTAAAGGTCGGGGCTATAAAATGTTTCGCTCCCACGGAGCTTGGATGATCTGTTTCACTTGTTGGGTCGATGGAATGGCTTCATCAAAATCCCTTAGGGATGCAACATTTTGTAGCCACGGGTTTAAACCCGTGGCATAGCATTTCAATTGCAGCTCCGCGCCAGCACAAAATTGTTTTAAGCAGTCGCGGGTTATGCGCGGATTCGGCACCTTGTGCAAAGGCTTGTACATTCGTGTCGTGTAGATTTTGAATTTCATTGATCCTGCTCAGACAACACATTTATATCCGCATTCATAACCCTGACCTGAAGGCCGAGGCTACAAAATGATTATTTACCAAGCAATCAGCTTTCAACATCCATGCTTCCACCATCCATTACTTTGAATGGAATTCGAAAAAAAAATTGAGATCCGATTTTCTTAGTTTTACAATGTATTTGACCAGCAATCAAAAAATGAAATCTGCCTTTTTCTCCTGCCTGCTTTTTTTCCTGACGCTTGCCTCGGCCAACGCTCAACAAAAAACATATTGCAATCCCATCAACATTGACTACGGTTACACACCCATTCCCAACTTCAGCGAGTGGGGCCGCCATCGCGCCACGGCAGACCCGGTGATTGTGAATTACAAAGGAACGTTTCTACTTTTCAGCACCAATCAGTGGGGCTATTGGCACAGCACGGACATGCTCCACTGGACTTTTCACTCCCGCAGATTTTTGCGCGAATGGAATAAAGTGTATGACGAACTCTGCGCTCCTGCTGTTGGCATTATTGGCGATACGGTAATTGTGATGGGTTCTACCTATCAACGCGACTTCACCGTGTGGATGAGCACCAACCCGCTCGCCAATGAGTGGAAACCACTCGTTGAAAAATTTGACATGGGCGGATGGGATCCAGACTTCTTTACCGATGACGATGGTAAACTCTATATGTACAATGGAAGCAGTAACACGTTTCCGCTTTACGGAATTGAACTCGATCGCAAGACATTGACACCACAAGGCGCCCGAAAAGAAATGATCTGGCTGCAGCCCGATCGCTTCGGATGGCAGCGGTTTGGCGAGCACATGGACAACACCTTTCTCGATCCCTTCATCGAAGGAGCCCACGTGACGAAACATAAAGAAAAATATTATTTGCAGTTCGGTGCACCCGGCACGGAGTTCAGCGGCTATGCTGATGGAGTGGCCGTGAGCAACGCGCCACTGGGTCCGTACGTGTGGCAATCAGATCCGCTCAGTATCAAGCTCGGTGGCTTCGCGCGGGGTGCCGGGCATGGAGCCACGTTTCAGGACAACAAGAAAAACTACTGGCATGTTAGCACCATTCAAATATCGGTGAAGAATACCTTTGAGCGCAGGCTCGGCATCTGGCCGGCCGGCTTCGACAAAGACGATGTCATGTGGTGCCGCACAGCCTTTGGCGACTATCCCCATTTCCTGCCGGGCGCAGAAAAGGCAGGCGAATTCAGCGGGTGGATGTTGTTGAATTATGCAAAGCCGATAACAGTCTCTTCCACGTACGGAAACTACTCCGCCAACAAAGCCAATGACGAAGACATGAAAACGTATTGGAGCGCGGCCAGCAGCAATGCAGGCGAGTGGATTCAAACCGATCTGGGAAATGTGAGTACCGTAAATGCCATTCAAATTAATTATGCTGATCAGGATGTCGATCAGGATCGGCTTGGCAAACGCACGGATCAGTATCACCAATATAAAATGTTTTACTCGCTGGATGGCAAAACGTGGATCATGCTCGTTGATAAAAGTAAAAACAAAACAGATATCCCACACGAGTATGTTGAATTGACCAGGCCGGTACAAGCTCGTTTCATCAAGGTAGAAAACGTGCACATGCCCACGGGTAAGTTTGCCATCAGCGGCTTGCGTGTGTTTGGGAACGGACATGGCGCCAAACCCGAAGCGGTCAAAGACTTCATTGTGTTGCGAACCGAAAAAGATAAGCGTAGTGCCTTCCTCAAATGGCGTCCGGAAAACAATGCCTATGGATACAACCTGTACTATGGAACCTCGCCCGATAAACTTTACACAAGCATAATGGTAATGGATAAAAACGATTACTGGCTCAAGACCATGGACCAGACGAAGACGTATTATTTCACGATCGAAGCCATCAATGAAAATGGAACGAGTGAGAAAGCACCAACGGTGAAGGTAGATTAACGTTTGTATCGGTGTTCTACCCGGTGTTTATCGGGGAATAACACCGGGTGCTGATTACCTCAACGCTTCAAAACTATACTTCGCATTTTCCCAAAACTGATCAAGGGCGATGATGCGGGGCTTGAAAAAGGAAATCAACTCCGGCCATTGATCTCTGTTGAAAACAGAAACGTTTGGGAGCTCTTTGTAGATTCTGCTGATCACTTTGTCTTCGCCAGCGCGCGCATTCAGTTGCCATTGCCACTCTTCCTCTAATGTAGCGTGCACCAAGTTTTTAAATTCTTCAAACTGCTGAAAGTACAACTCACGAATGCCGGGATCAGCGTGCTCTATTGATATGCTGATGATGGCTGCCTTCTGGTTTGCGTCCATGCGGAAGTACACATCTTTTAAGGCTGTGCGATAGTTGATCCAGTTGATCTTCATTCCTTCGGCAGACGGAACGGGACTCATATATCGCCCGAAGGCAGTCCAGAATTCTTCCCGCAGACGGGATGCTTCATCGCGTTTAAACATGGTGGAAGAAATGCGTAACTAGTTTGTGATAAGCAAATATCTTCAGGCTTTCACAATCATCTTGCCGGTATTTTCACCGCTGAACAATCCAAGCAGAGCCTTTGGCAACTGATCAAATCCATTCACAATGGTTTCGCGGAAGGTAAGCTTGCCTTCTTTCACGTAGCGCGAAAGATATTGGATGCACTCAGGATAGAGGTGCCCATAGTTAATAACAATAAACCCTTGCAGGAGCACGCTGCGCGTCACCAGGAAGGGCTGAAGGCGTGGGCCCATGGGCACTTCTTTTTCGTTGTACAAAGCAATTTGTCCGCACAAGGGTACGCGCGCAAAAAAGTTCAGCCTTGCCATTACAGCATCGGAGATCGCCCCACCTACGTTGTCAAAATAAATATCCACACCATTCGGGCAGGCAGCCTTCAAGGCGCTGCGCATATCGGGCACGGTTTTGTAGTTGATCACTTCATCAAATCCACATTGTTCTTTTAAAAGCTTTACTTTCTCATCCGATCCTGCAATGCCTACCACGCGACAACCTTCGATCTTTGCAATCTGCCCCACGATCATTCCCACGGCACCTGCCGCACCCGACACCACCACGGTTTCTCCAGGCTTTGGTTTGCCAATATGCATCAGCCCTATGTAGGCAGTAAGTCCGGGAATTCCGAAGACGCCCAGATAATATGTGTCGGGTGCACCGGAAGCCTCAATCTTTCGCAATCCTTTTTCGGGAGAAATCATTTGTTCCCGCCAAGGCAGCATGCCGGTGACTTTATCGCCCTTTTTAAAATGAGTTGATTTGCTCTCGAGCACTTCGGCTACCACACCTCCCTCCATCGGCTGCCCGATTTGAAAGGGTGGTATGTACGACTTGGCATCATTCATTCTGCCACGCATATACGGATCGACAGAATAATACAATCCTTTCAACAACACTTCGCCTGTCTGCATTTCGGGCAGTTCAATGCTTTCAAATCGAAAGTTCTCAGAGGCAGGCAGTCCTGCAGGGCGCGAGGCGAGTACAATTTGTTTCGTTGTCATACTTAGTTTTTGTGTTCCTTATTTTGATTTCTCTTTTGCAATCCACCGGCCAATTTTCTCTTCGAGCAACACCAACGGCAAACTTCCGGAGTTCAATACCTGGTTGTGAAATTCTTTTACAGAAAACTTTGCTCCCAGTGCTTTCTCTGCGCGCGTGCGTAGCTCACGTATTTTGATCTGACCTATTTTATAACACAACGCAGCACCGGGTGTGGCCATGTAGCGTTCAACTTCTACGATAATTTTATCTTCCGACTCCGCTTCGTTATCCAGCGAATACTGAATAGCTTGCTCACGCGTCCATCCCATAGTGTGAATGCCCGTTTCCAATACCAATCGGATGGCACGATGGATCTCCATACTCAGCATTCCAAAATACTGATACGGATCTTCATACAGCCCGAGTTCTTTACCCAACGACTCCGCATACAGCGCCCATCCTTCTACAAATACACTCATGCTTTCAGGATGAAGAAATTCCGGAAGCTCATCATTCTCCTGCTGCAACGACAACTGGTAGTAATGACCGGGAATCGCTTCATGAAGAAATAAAGACTCATCTGCAAATTTGTTGTACGCCTTCACATTTGGAATAGGTACATAAAAAACTCCGGGGCGCGATCCGTCCTTGCTTCCAGGGAGAAACTCTGCGCTGGCCGAAGCTTCACGGAAAGCCTCTGTTCGCTTCACCACAAAATCTCCCTTCGGTTTGATATCAAATATATCCGGCAGCTTTTTGTTGATTCGTTCGCGGATGACGTTGAAGTTGGCGATCACTTCTTCGGGTTTGGTAAAAGGCATTTGCTCCTTGCTGGTGCGCACGTGGTTGAAGAATGCTTTCAGGTCGCCTTTGAATCCGATCTGCTCTTTTACTTTTTCCATTTCCGCAAGAATGCGCGCCACTTCACTTTTGCCAAGGGTATGGATTTCCTCTGCAGTCATGTTGGTAGTAGTATGATAGCGGATGAGATAATCAAATGTTTCCCGTCCTCCCGGCAATGCGCTAATGCCGGCAGTCTCTCGTCCGGCAGGTAAATACGTATTCTTCAAATAATCTTGCAGCATTTTGTATTTAGGAATGATTTTGCCTGAAACCATTTCTGCATACGCCTTTGTAAGCCGCTCTTTCTCTGCTACCGGAAAATCATTTGGCATTAACAGGATAGGTGCATAGAACAAATGCTTCTGCACCGGTGCCTGCACAAAGTCATCCAACTGTGGAATCATCTTTTTGATCAGTACTTTTGGCAGCACCACTCCTTTTGCTATCCCCTTATTCATCTTCACAATGCAGGTGTCCAGAAAGGGTAAGTATACATCTACACGCTTCAGCCACGCATCATAGTCATGAACTGTTTTAAAAGGCTGAAGGCTCGTGCCACCTGCCAGTTGAGAGAAATACAAAAGCAAAGATTGTATCTGCAGGAGAGGAAACAACTCAAACGTAGGCATATCACACATTGGAGAAGCAATGCTGGCGATGGGATTACTCAATCCTTCTTTTTTAATGTTGCAATCCCAGCGCATCACGCGCATGCTCATCCACTGCGAAGGAGTGACCATGGTAGAAT
>CAZNCO010000232.1:0-6952 GCA_964571345.1 uncultured Ohtaekwangia sp. | reverse complement strand
GGGCCGACAAGGTGAGTATCGGGGTTCGCGGAAGCGTCAAGAATAGTTTGAACTTTGACCTAAGCGGCTTCTATCTCAACTATCAGAATAAGATCTGTACGGTTTTAAGAACTGATAACCAAATCAGCTACCTCGTCCGCACCAAGACAGGAAGTGCTGAACACTAAGGGATCGAATCCTATTTCGAAATAAATATTTTGAAGGGACTCGTGCCCACCGGGCAATTTGGAAAACTAAGCCTGTACAATTCTTTTGCCCTTGTTGACGCTCGCTACACCACGGGCGAATACAAGGGATTGCAGGTGGAGTACCCACCAAAGTACATCAACCGTGTTGGTATAAATTACGGCATTGGCAAGTTTTCGGTCAACGCGCAGCATTCTTTTAAAGATTCCTCTTTTGGCGATGCCAGCAATGCAAAGTATGCGGCTGATGGCCTGATCGGGATCATTCCGGCCAACAGCATTTTCGATTTGTCATCGTCTTATAAATTGAAGCGCAATTGCATGCTGAAGTTTGGTATCAACAATCTGACCGACAGCAGGTATTTTACTTTGCGTACAGCGGAGTACCCCGGTCCTGGCATCATCCCCTCCATCGGCAGAATGTTTTATGCGGGGATCACAGCGTCATTTTAAAAATATCATAACCCAAACAGCCATGTCAATCAAAGCCTTACGTTATATTATAATATTAATTGGATTCTTGTCAATATTCTTTTCTTGCCAGGAAGATCACATTACGCCACCCACAGAGGGGGCAACGCCTATAAAAGAATATTTTATAGCCGCAGAAGAAGTTGAGTGGAATTATTCCCCATCCCAAACGAACCTGGCTGCCGGGCGACCTTACTCACCGGATGAGCTCGTGTACCTTGAGAATGCACCGCAAAGGATTGGGAGAAAGAACATAAAAGCACGTTATCGCCTATACAAGGATGCCGGTTTTACCGAATACCAAAGTACGACAGATGATTCTCAGGCGGGGATACTTGGCCCTGTTATTCGTGCGGAGGTAGGGGATCAAATCAAAATTACTTTTAAGAACAACACCGGCATTGCGGCAAGCATGCACCCGCATGGAGTCAAGTATGATAAGCTTAATGAAGGGATTACCGGAGTAGCGCCCGGTGAAACATTTGTTTACACATGGGAAGTTCCTGAAAATGCGGGCCCGGCAAGTGGCGAAGGAAGCTCAGTGGCCTGGGCTTACCACTCTCATGTGATGGAGAATTTAGAAGGAGACTTATATGCAGGGCTTATCGGGCCACTGGTGATTTACAGAAAAGGCGCATTGGAAAATAACAAAGCAAAAGATGTAGATGCAGAACGGTTTGCGCTGTTCATGGTTTTGGATGAGAGCAGCAGCCTGTATCTTGATAACAATATTTCGAACTACACGGATGGAACCGTTGACAAGAGCGACCCCGATTTTCAGGAGAGCAATAAAAAACACTCAGTTAATGGGCTGATGTATGGTAATCAAAATTTTTCAATCAAGGCCGGGATGAACGTACGTTGGTATTTGCTTGCTTTTGGAAATGAGGTGGACTGGCACACGGCACACTGGCACGGCAACACAGCAACATTCAGAGGATCGCGAACTGACGTGATACAATTAGGCCCCGCCAGTATGGTAGTTGCGGACATGAGAGCGGATAACCCTGGCACATGGATGTTCCACTGTCATGTTCATGATCACACCTTGGCGGGAATGGATGCCTCCTATACCGTTGAGCAGTGAGAATCCTGAAGTGTCTCAGAAACCGAGTTGCACTTCAGCCGGAAAGCGGAGCTCGTGCCCATCACTGTTGATTAACCCAAAGTCAGATTACTAAGTGTGGTCCGCTTGATTATTTCTTCCGATAATCCGCAAACATTACCCAACAGTTACTCCATAGTGAATTATTTTAACATGGAGCCGTCCTACCACTGTGTGCCCCGGAAAAAGGCGGCCGGACGGCTTTTGTGCCTAAAAATTTTAGGTGAACAAAATGTCAAATTATAGAAGCACAGAGTTATTTGGGCTTCCGTGAGGAGTTGTGCGCATGCACAATCTTCCATGCGTCTTTTTCTTTTTTCAAAATAGAAGTGGCCACGCCTTTGCGCTTTATTTCGGAGTTGTCTTTTTTCAACACAATGGTATAATTGTACGTCTCCACAGCGTAAGCGAAATCCCCAGCTATCTTTACATCCACTTTGTAGTTTTCGTACTTGAACGTCTTGAAATCTCCCAGTTCAGGACCGATGTGATGAGCGAGGTAATCTGCGTAAGTACCCTCTATCGAGCCGGACTCAACGATCTGACTGTTGGTAACGAAAAGTATTTCTGTTCCCTTCACATCCAGTTTTTCAATAGCGTTCTTATATGAATTCAGAACTTTCTTTACTTTCTCTTCTTCCGTTTGGGCAAAAAGTATATTCGCAAGAAGGAGAAATACGAGAAACGAAATTGATTTTTTCATAGGTATAGTTTTAAGTTTATTGATTGGCGACCGTCTTAGCTATTTTTTCCAATATTTTATGGCTTTCACCAAACTTGCAAAGTGCATCGCAGTGCTCACGCAAGTCTGAAAATAAAATGTAGTTAATCCTTACGTTGCTGTTCCTTATAGAAGGCCTGCTGAGTTGCAGCACAACATCCTTCTCCCTGTTGTTGGGAATGATAATGAAAAGCGAGGTGTTATGATCTGAAAATGATATAGACAGATCGCTCAATCTTAATATGCCAGAATAGATGGATGTACTTTTCTCAACCTCAAAAGCGCAAACGGCTTTGTTGCCGTTCTTCTCGAACCAGATTATATCGATAAGCTGTATTGTACCAAGTGTATCTTTATCGACATGTAATTCAGGAAACTTATTAAGACTAATGAATGAGAAATTGACTTCACCATAACACTTGCCACGATCATTAACAGCAGATATGGGATCGTATCCTAAAGCCTTTCCAATTTTTAACAAGTGGTATTGCATTTCAGTATGCAAGTCCTCTTCATGCTTTTCGCTCAACACTTTTTTGTGACGCTTATCATACTGTTTCAAAAGCTTTGCTTTGTCTTCTTCGGAAATTACCTGTCCTTCAATAATGATATTCTTGGAGCCTATTTCGAAAAACAAACCTGCAATTGCCCCGAGGTCATTCGAAAGTTGATCTTTATTATCCACGTTGGTCTTTAAAATCACCTCACGCATTTTGAGATATTCCTGCCAGCTTCCAAGTTTCTTATTGTCACGGAACAGGTAATTGAATCCGTTTACAATAGCCGTATTGAATGGAGGTAGAATGGTTGGATGTAAAAAATACAAGATGCTCGCCACGGCTGGTCCAAGTCCCTTTATTTTCAACTCGTCAAGCTTGATGATCTCACGAATGAGTTGTTCTTCTTTCGTGGCGTAAAAGCAATTTTCCAGAAATTGACCGAAAGCCTTTTTGTTGTTTTGATTTTCATAAATGTCGGGAATGCGCATCTTAGGCTTCCAATAAAAAGGATGAGCTGCTCCTTCAAACACTTGCTTCTGTTCAGTTATTGCCGCCAGCACAAACTCAAGTGATGAACCCTTGAAGTCATTTCCGAACCTTTCGTTTTTAATGTCCTCCATTACTTGTAACACGCCCCGCCTTATTGCCCGAAAAGCTTTTAACCTTTCTTCGCTTCCAATGAACCAGGAATTATAAACAGATGCCGGATCATCTTTATACTTTTTGATAATGTCACGCAGAAGTTGTTGTTGATCCATTGAGTTTACATTGAAGTTAAATCTTGGTTATTTTTATCCATGGAAATGGAGAATCAATTATCATAAGTCTTCTTAACCTGTTTATTATTGAAGAAGGATCATAGAGCAATTCATACTGAACAAATTGAATTGACTCCCAGCTGTGATAGAAATAATAGTTCTGCATCAACGTTTCACCTTTTCCCTCTAAGTATTTCTCGCTTCGGCCTCTTGCAGTATTCAAATCTCTTTCATTATAAAAAGGACTATCAAGAATATGTATCTCGCCTTTCGGCCTGAGTAATGATAGAAGTCTTTGAAGCAGGGCTTTAGAATCCGGGAAGTATTGGATAGCGCCTGCTAAGATGAATACGTCAGCACTAAAGCCCGTAAAACTTTGCGAAAAAATATCTCCGTAAACAAAACTCATTTTTTCACTGTCACCAACAATCCTTGCCGCCTGGTTTAATTCCACCTCGTTAATGTCGATCCCGCAGAAATCAAATGGAAGAGATTTAGACATGTAATTGATAAGCCAGCCGTTGCCACATCCAATCTCAGCGATTTTTGCGTGTCGCCTTGTTTCAAGTTCTTTTATTAATCGGTCAGTGGAACGTTTACGGATCATCCACTCCCTTGCAGCAGAAAGGCTCGAAGGAATTTCAGGGAGGGTTAAAACTAATTCATCAGTATAAAGCCTTCCCTCATTTTGACGGAGTTCCAAATAACTTTTGATAAACGAAGGATCGCCATAAAACCCGTTTTGATAAAACAGTCCTCCTTCCAATCGGAAATCTTGATGAACCTGCAAATATGTTCGGTATCTTATAGACACAATTCTAAAATAACATGATTTTTTACTGATTAGAATTTTCGGGATGAATTATGTGATTGCACAATTTTCCAAACACCATTGTCCTTCTTTAATATCGAAGTCGCTACCCCTCTTCGTTCGGCAACTGAATTGTTCTTCTTAACAACAATGGTGTACTTGTAGGATTCCGTAATAAAGGCGTAGGGAAGATCAATTGTGACATCAGCTTTATAGTCACTAAACTTGAATGATTTGAATTCGTCCAATTCGGGAGTGAGGTGATGAGCCTGGTATTCCTTGTAAGTTCCCTCTACACTGCCCGATTCTATAATTTGACTATTAGCAGCAAACAGAACCTCCGTTCCTTTTAAGTCAAGTTTTTCTATTGCACCATTATAGTTGGAGAGAGTTTGCTTTACTTTATCAGCGTCACTTTGGGCTGAAGCTACGTTTACGCCAATGATTGCTGCTAAAAGAATAAAGAAAATGTTTTTTAAGAATTTCATATCAGTGTTGGGTTAGTTGTTCTGTCCTATCGTTTAAAATGGTTTTTTAAATTCTCTTCCGATTCAAAATAGAGAATGGAGCCTGTTCTATTTGGGTCTATACTTATAAAGGCAAGCGCTTTGTCAACTGACTTCTTGCTATAGGGATCAATCGCAAATCGCATCTCTTCATTTGTATTCAGATCTCTTATGGCTTTTTGATTGCATCCATAGTAAGTTTTGTCAGCAACTATTACCGCAGTCTGATCCACTCCATGATACTTGTCGCTTGCCATGCAAACCAGTTTGTGATCTAGCAAAACTCCAGGTGCTGGCAGAGAGGCTTTGTATTTTTCCTGAATCTCTGTTTCGTACTTTTCATGTTTGTAGGTGTACACTACAAACCAGACGAAGAAGCCACCAATCACAACAATGGCGAGTGCCGTGATTAAAATATCGCCCAGCTTCATCCTTTTCTTTTTTGTTGGCGATAGAGGTTTGCCGTTATGCTTCTTTTTCATAAAATCTGAAAGGACTTCCAATAATCTGTTTTAAGATGGAGAGAGACGTTTCAATATTGATTTACTCCGTCTCTTATCCCAACCCGCAACTAATGAATCATCTCTTTTACACTACCACACTTGAGCATCGCGTCTCCGAAATAAGGATTTGATTTCTTTTTCGTTCGAAAGCCAGAAGGCACCTGTGTTACTATTTGCCATCGGGCAATGGTCCTAGTAAACTGTAGTACCACCTGAGCCAAACGTTTTTAGGCACTTATACAATGAGTCGCTAAATAATGAGAAAGTTTTTCGTTGGACAGCTAAGTCGTTTGAATTACTAATAACCTCAAGTGTTTCGTTGAGTACCTTCAGATATGCCAACCAGTCCATCAAGGCTTCATCTTTCAACAGGTTCAAGTCCATTTTGGATATTGATGTTTTTATTTCAGTGCTGGAAGCAGAGGCCGCTGCAGCAGCGCCTGATACGAGTGCATCCTTCAGTTGGAGACTGGCCATGAACACTTCCCGCAACTGAAGTTGAAATTCTAGCACTGCACCGTGTGAGTGAGCCGTCTCCTTTTTATTGTGCGCAGGCGCATTGCTACGACCTGAACTATGATCGTGCTGAGCAAAGGTTGCTTCCCCCACAAAGACCAGGCATAAGATTATCGTTTTTGTTTTCATTATCAATGGTTTTTAACTTTTATCAAACAATTTCATAGTTCAGCATCATGCCATCATCTTCGTGCTCCAGGTTATGGCAGTGGAAAACAAACACGCCCTTCTCCTGTGGGAATGTCATGATCACTCTCACTTTTTCTCTTTGCATTACAAGCACCGTATCTTTCCAGCCTCTTTCAGTAGCTATTAATGATCCTCTTCCCCCTAACCGTTCGATCACTTGAAACTGAACACCGTGAATGTGCATGGGATGAATTTCATCGCCATCAGAATTATCAAATTCCCATATCTCCGTTGCGCCTGCCTGAACAGTTTCATCAATGCGGTCGAGGTCATAAACTTTATCATTAATCGTGTGCATACCGCTGCCCATACCAGTTCCCATATTTCCGCTCATACCTTCCATCATGCCTTTTATTTTCATGACACGGGTCTTTGAGGCGGATGCAGGTGAAATTGGCTGAATAGCAGAAAGCTGAGCGGGCAAGGTAAATGTTTCATTTACCTGTTGAGCGATTACAAATTTCATGATCTTGAATTCCTGCTGGCCCTGAACACCACCACTAAAAGTTTTGCTGGTTAAATAAATCTCTTTGCCAACCGTATAGTTTTTAAAATTCACAAGAATGTCTGCACGTTCTCCGGGGCCCAGTAGAAGCGAGTTTACAAGGAGGGGTTGATCCAGTAACCCTCCGTCAGTTCCAATTATTTGAAAAGACTGATTAACACACAGGCAGAGATTGTAACATA
>CAZNCO010000231.1:0-6963 GCA_964571345.1 uncultured Ohtaekwangia sp. | reverse complement strand
TTTGAGTCCAGCGCATGCTTCATCGTGCGATCGAATAATAACTTACCAATGCCATTTCCACGCTCTTTTTCGGTAACAATAATATCTTCGAGATACAGACGCTTCCCCTTCCAAGTAGAATATCTCCAATAGTAAAGTGACAAACCAACAATTCTATTTTCGTTTTCAGCAACAAAAAAACTGAAGATAGGATTTGGTCCAAAACCATCCTGCTCCATTAACTCAACAGTATTAATTACTTCTTGCGGAGCTTTTTCATACTCGGCAAGCTCCTTCACTAATTCGAGTACCCTAGGCAAGTCTGTTTTCCTTCCTTCCCGAATTATCATATCACTGGAGATTGAATTTTTGCAAATACCACTTCACTGTTTTTTGAATTCCACTTTCAAAATGCTCATCGGCTTTCCAGCCTAATTCGGTTTCAATTTTAGTAGCATCAATTGCATATCGCTTATCATGGCCGGCACGATCCTCAACATATGTAATAAGCTCCTGATACCGTTTCCCATTTTTCCTGGGATGAAGTTGATTTAAAATCGAGCAAACAGTTTCAACAATCTGGTTATTGTTCCGTTCATTTCGCCCGCCAATGTTGTAGGTTTGGCCGGATCTACCTTTATGAAAAGCGAGATCGATTCCTTTCGCGTGATCCGTCACGTACAACCAGTCGCGCACATTCTTTCCATCACCATAAATGGGGATTGGTTTTTCCGCCACGGCAGTACGAATGATCGTAGGGATCAATTTTTCCTGATGTTGTTTTGGTCCGTAATTATTGGAGCAATTAGTTGTTACTACATTCATACCATAAGTATGGTGATAACTCCGCACTAACAGGTCGCTACTGGCTTTTGAAGCAGAGTAAGGACTATTTGGCGCATAGGGTGTCTCTTCTGTAAATAAACCTGTGGTTCCCAGGCTCCCATAGACTTCATCCGTAGAAATGTGAAGGAACCGATTATTTTCTTTTCCACTCTTAAATTTAAATGGAGCGTCCATCCAATTTTTCCTGGCAACATCCAGCATCGTGAAAGTACCAAACACATTTGTCTTAATAAACGCTTCTGGTCCGGAAATGGAATTATCAACATGCGATTCTGCTGCAAAATGAATCACGCCAGAAATATCATATTGATTAAAAATATTTTCAACCAAAAGGCGATCTTGAATATCCCCTTTGATGAAAATATGGCGCGGATTGTTTTGTTCCTCCTTCAGGTTATCAAGTGTGCCTGCGTATGTAAGAAGATCGAGATTGATAATCTGATAATCGGGATACTTGTTCAGGAAATACACAACAAAATTTGAACCAATAAAACCAGCACCTCCAGTAACTAAAATAGATTTCATAGCTTATTAAAAATTAAATTTAGCGTCTGCTAATAAAGCATTCTTTTTGTCCTTGTCTGAAACAATCATTTCTGAGAGTGGAATTCTCCAATCAATCTTCAGGGCAGGGTCATTAAAATAAATTCCTCCTTCAGATTCGGGATAATGAAATTCATCAGTCTTGTATAAAATCTCCGCACTATCACTTAAGACTATAAATCCGTGGGCAAAACCTTTTGGGATCAGGAACTGTTGGAATGTTTCTGAAGACATTTCCAACTGAAAAACTCTTCCAAAAGTATTCTTCCATCTCCTTAAATCGACTACAACATCCAAAATAATTCCAGAAAGAACCCTAATCAACTTAGTTTGAGCATGGGGTGCATTCTGAAAATGCAAGCCACGAACAACACCCTTCGAGGACTTAGATTGATTATCTTGCACGAATCTAAAATCAATGCCGAGCGATTTTAAGTCACGGTAATTATAACTCTCCATAAAATAACCACGAGAATCTCCAAACTTTTGCGTTTCAATAATCCACAAATCATCAAAACCTGTTTCAATTAATTTTATTTTGCTCATACTAAGAATTTCTCATTCGCGATTTTCTGTAAATACTTTCCATATTGATTTTTACTCAATGGCTTTGCTAGGTCCAGCAACTGCTCTTTTGAAATATATCCCTTACGAAATGCTATTTCCTCCAAGCATGCTATTTTCAATCCCTGCCGCTCTTCAATAGATTCAACGAAAGTGGATGCTCTTAATAAAGATTCATGCGTACCCGTGTCTAGCCATGCCATTCCTCTGCCGAGTAGCTTTACCTTCAAAGAGCCATCATTTAAATAAGTCCTGTTCAAATCAGTAATCTCCAGCTCACCCCGGGGAGAAGGCTTAATCTCTTTAGCACGTTTCACCACCGTGTTATCATAAAAATACAATCCGGTAACGGCATAGTTGGATTTCGGTTCTTTTGGTTTCTCTTCAATAGAAATAACTTTACCACCGCCATCAAATTCAACAACACCGTATCGATCGGGGTCATTTACGTAATATCCAAAAACAGTCGCTCCTTGTTTTAACTTGCCGGCTTCTTCAAGCTGATGTGAGAAATTATATCCGTAAAAAATATTATCTCCCAATACAAGGCATGAAGTATCATTGCCAATAAAACTTTCTCCGATAATAAAGGCTTGGGCAAGTCCATCGGGTGATGGCTGAACCCGATACTCCAGGTTTATTCCAAACTGCTTTCCATCGCCTAACAAATTTTTGAAAAGAACTTGCTAGTGTGGAGTGGTGATTATTAAGATATCACGAATATCAGCTAACATCAGCACAGACAGCGGATAATAAATCATCGGCTTATCGTAAATGGGCAGCAATTGTTTTGAGATTGATTTCGTGAGCGGATACAGTCGAGTACCCGAACCACCTGCTAAAATTATTCCTTTCATTTTAATTTATGATTTACACTGTATAGTCTATGCGATTAAATCAATTATAATCAAATTATAAATCTAAAAACTCAACTTCTTTTAGGTCTGATCTCATGTGCAAGTTCAATAGATGGCCTTGCATCCTTTAATCCAAATCCTCTACCTGCCAATATTTCACTGTAGCTTTTTGTATGAAGATCAGTAAATCCATCGCTGAATTCAATCTCCTTGCCGTCCATTTTAAGAGACCGAAAAGTACGTTTGCCTTTTTGTTTGACATCAACGGGTAAATGCTCCTCGTTGATGCTTAACATCCATTTAACTCTTGCGCGGTCCAGTTCAAGATAGCCAGCAGCGCGGTCATCTTCATACAATTCAACTGTTGACTTTTTTACAGGGCCAAATACCCAAAGTAGCATATCAAAAAAATGAATACCAATATTCGTTGCAATGCCTCCTGACTTTGACTCATCTCCCTTCCAGCTATGATGATACCATTTTCCTCTTGAGGTGATGTAAGTAAGATTCACATCAAAAATTTTGTCAGCTGGTGACTCTTCTACTTCCTTTTTTAATTGAATAATATTTTGATGCAGGCGCAACTGCAGAATAGTAAACACTCGCTTACCTGTTTCTCTTTCAATTTCTTCAAGTGCATCAACATTCCAGGGGTTCAGCACCAAAGGCTTCTCACAAATTGCATCGGCTTTATGACGAAGGGCAAAACGAATATGTGAATCATGCAGATAATTAGGCGAGCAGATACTGACATAATCAATCTGTTTACCATTGCGTCTTAATTTTTCAAGGTGACGATCAAAACGTTCGAACTCAGTAAAGAAATCTGCTTTCGGAAAATACGAATCCATGATTCCGACACTGTCAAACTTATCTAAAGCAGCCACCAGGTTATTTCCGGTATCTTTAATCGCCTGCAAATGTCTTGGCGCTATATAGCCTGCTGCTCCTATCAGTGCAAAATTTTTCATTCGATTTTTGTTACAATTCCGTCTTTCAATAAATACTTCTCTCCACTCTCTTCGCAAATAGCCTTTCCTTCTTTGTCAAATTTCAACTTGTGACCGTATTCACTCATCCATCCTGTTTGTCTTGCCGGATTGCCGATCACCAAAGCATAGTCAGGAACATGCTTCGTAACGACTGCACCCGCACCAATGAAAGCAAAGCGTCCGATGTCATTACCACAGACAATGGTTGCATTCGCTCCAATAGAAGCGCCTTTCTTTACAACCGTCTTCGCATATTGATTTTTGCGGTTAACCGCGCTTCTTGGATTGACTACGTTTGTAAAAACCATAGAAGGCCCAAGAAAAACATCATCTTCACAAATTACACCCGTGTAGATCGATACATTGTTTTGCACCTTCACATTTTTACCAAGCACTACATCAGGCGAAATCACCACATTCTGCCCAATATTACACTGCTCTCCGATTTTACAGTGAGGCATAATATGAGAAAAGTGCCAGATCTTAGTTCCGGCTCCTATTTCACAACCTTCATCAACGATGGCGGAAGGATGAACAAAATATTTCTTTTCCTCAAGCATGATAACTTTTAATGGTGTCACAAATGTATGTCAATTCCTCCTCAGTCATTTCTGTGTGGATAGGTAATGAGAGCACAGTCTTAGAAAGTCTTTCCGCCACAGGGAATGATCCTTCTCCAAAACCATCTCGCTTATACGCTTTTTGCAGATGCAATGGAATGTGGTAATAGATCATAGAAGGAACGCCTTTGCCTTCCAAATATTTTTTTAGCTCATCACGATCAATACCATTTATCTTAATAGTGTATTGATGAAAAACGTGTGTTGAATTTTTTGCCCGAACAGGAATGTCTACAAAACGAAGACCGCTTAAATGAGAATCATAAAAATCTGCTGCTTCATTTCTCTTGCGTGTGTACTCATCTAAATATTTCAACTTCACATTCAAGATAGCTGCCTGAAGCGTATCCAAACGGCTATTTATGCCAATGATATCGTGCTGATATTTTACTTTTTGTCCGTGGTTGGCAATCATTCTGATTTTCTCAGCAAGCAAAGAGTCGTTTGTAAATAGAGCTCCGCCATCGCCATAGCAACCTAGATTTTTTGAAGGAAAGAAGGAGGTACATCCAATTGTTCCCATAGTTCCTGCTCTCTTCACAGAACCACTTTTAAAAGTGTAATCAGCACCCAAAGCCTGGGCAAGATCTTCAATCACAAAAAGATTATTTTTCTTCGCGATCTCTAAAATAGGTTCCATATCAGCGCACTGTCCGTAAAGATGAACAGGTACAATAGCTTTAGTTTTGGAAGTAATTTTTTCTTCGATCTGATTTGTATCAATGTTAAATGTTGTTGCATCCACATCCATAAAAACCGGTGTAAGCCCAAGCAGTGCAATCACCTCTGCAGTGGCTACGTATGTATGAACCGGCAAAATAATTTCGTCACCTCGCTTCAGGTCAAGGGCCATCATCGCAATTTGCAACGCATCAGTGCCATTTGCGCACGGAACGACATTTACACCCTGATTGTATTTTGATAAAGCTTCAGCAAAAATTTTAACCTGCGGGCCTTGAATAAAAGCCGTTGACATCAAGACTTCCTGCATAGCCAAATCCACTTCGCTTTTGATGCGAAGATATTGACTCTGCAAGTCCACCATTTTAATTTCTCTCATGCAATTACTTCGTCAATTTTTGCTGCCATCTCCAGGCATCTGCCAACGCTGTTTCAAGCGATAATTCAGTTTGCCATCCTAATATTCTCTTTGCCTTGGATGGATCAGCATATATTTTCTCAATATCACCGGGTCTGCGCGGCCCTACTTCATAATTCAATTTTACTCCCGTAGCAGCCATGAATTTTTTAATCAGAGACAGAACTGAGGCTCCCTCACCTGTTCCAATGTTAAATACTTCATTCCGGTTTTCCAATTCGTTGATTTTCTCAACGGCTTTCACGTGTGCTTTCGCAAGATCTACCACATGAATGTAATCACGCAAGCAACTTCCATCTGGCGTATTGTAATCCCCACCAAATACGGTAAGCTTTTCGCGTAAGCCAGCGGCTGTTTGAGTTACGTATGGTACAAGGTTGTCAGGCACTCCTATTGGCAACTCACCAATCAATGCCGAAGGATGTGCACCGATTGGGTTAAAGTAGCGCAGCGAAATCGATTTTAACTTTTTGTTTGCAAACGCTACGTCTTCAATAATGCGCTCGCACATTTGCTTAGTAGCTCCGTAAGGAGACTCCGCTTTTTGAAAAGGGGCAGTCTCATCAACGGGTATTACTTCGGGCTGACCATACACCGTGCAAGAGGAGGAAAAAATAAACTCGTTCACAGTAAACTTTTCCATTGTCTTCAACAATACCGAAATGGAATTGAGGTTGTTGTGGTAATACATCAATGGGTTTAGCACTGATTCTTTTACCGACTTGTAGGCAGCAAAATGAATGACACTATCAAATTTATTTTCCGAAAAGACTGTGTTCAGAAATTTCTCATCACCACAATCACCCTGAGACAGTTTTACATCCTGTCCAAGAATTTTACTGATTCCGGAGAGCAACGTGCGATCACTTTTTGAAAAGTCATCTACAATGACAATATCGTGCCCGCTTTGCACCAGCTCAACAGCAGTGTGAGCTCCAATAAATCCGGCACCACCGGTTAGTAAAATTTTCTTTTTCATTTTATAATCTGGCCGTCACCTGGCCTTTATCTAAAAATCCTTTCACATCATAAACAATCGCGTTGGGTTCCTTTAGTTTGCTCCACTCAAGGGTAGCAAATTCTTTATGACCAACCGCTAACACTATTCCGTGATACTTCTTTTCAATTTTAGCTATCGGAGAAAGCGCATACTCGTGATGAACCTCTTCTGCATCGGCATGTGGATCATATACGTCCACATTCGCACCAAAACTTTTAAGTTCACGGATTACATCCACAACTTTACTGTTTCGAATGTCGGGACAGTTTTCTTTAAATGTCAAACCTAACACCAGAATATTTCCATTATGAATGGGAAGCTGATTTTGTGACATCAGTTTGATTACATGGCTCGCAATGTAAACCGACATGTTATCGTTGATTCTGCGGCCCGACAAAATTACTTCAGGGTGATACACTACGCACGCAGCTTTGTATGTTAGATAGTAGGGGACAACACCCAA
>CAZNCO010000230.1:0-7002 GCA_964571345.1 uncultured Ohtaekwangia sp. | reverse complement strand
GAACAAGAACGCTATTTAAAGCAGATGCATTCACGAATATGATACGAGCGTAATACTCAATCACTTCTTTTGTAGTCGCATCTATTACACGCACACCTGTGGCTTTCTTTTTTGTATCGTCATAGATAATGCTATGAACTACTGAATCGGGACGAATCGTTAAGTTTCCTGTACGCTCGGCCCACGGCAATGTTGAAGACACAGAACTAAAATAGCCACCAAAAGGACAACCCCTCATACAAAGATTTCTTGCCTGGCATTTTCCCCTTCCTTGTTGAAGGTGCACATCGGTAGGCTGTGTGAGATGTGCCCATCGCGCATGCACCAAATGACGATTGAAATTTTCCGCGGTTGATTGTTGCATGGTGGCTTCAACGCAGTTCAAAGCAAACGGGGTAAGGAACTCGCGGTCTGGAATTGCTTCGATTCCATCTTTGTTTCCACACACGCCAATAGATTGCTCTACATGAGAATACCATGGCGCAACGTCTTCGTAGCCAATGGGCCAATTCATGCCATACCCCAAACGCTCGGGCGATGTAAATTCATATGGGCTCCATCGCTGGCAAGCGCGGCCCCACGTAAGCGACTTGCCACCTACCTGATAACCTCGTATCCAATCAAAAGGCTTTTCCTGAATGTAGGGGTGATCTTTGTCTTTAATGAAAAAGTGGGCGGTATCTTCTCCAAACCCAGCCGCTTTGGTGATGAGTGGGTTTTCCTCCATGAATTGATTGGTCATTTTTCCGCGATGAGGAAACTCCCAAGGCTGCATTGTAGCTGTGGGGTAGTCTTTATTGTGAACAATGTTTCGGCCTCTCTCCAATACTAATGTCTTTAGTCCATGTTCACAGAGTTCTTTTGCGGCCCAGCCTCCGGAAATGCCAGACCCAATAACAATTGCATCGAACGTGTTTTTTGCTTTGGCATCGATATTAAATAGAATGTGATTCATGCGGATTATTGAAGAACCGAAGTTATAACAATTCAAAATTCCAAGTTGATTTTTTTGATGAATTGCTATATAAATAGATCATCAGGGGTGGGCTAAAAAAAGTTTGTGCCATTGATAAAATTCAAGGCAGTTGGTTAGCTTTTAGTTCTTATTCTTGCATTGATCTTCCTTCAAATCTTGAATGTGAACATCTTTTTAAATTAGATGGAATAAAAACTACCGAGAGCTTGTCAAAAGGGTCAGAATGATAAGCCTTAAGAAATAGTCGTTCTAAAAAATCAAATTCAGTTTATGAAGTTTCTTTTTGCGTTGTTGATATTAAGTGTTTTTGTTGTTCCTTCCTTTTCTCAAAATCTGGATGGTACAAAAGGGGTAGGGCGTATCTCGGGAACTGTGACGGATTCTCTTTCAAGAGGGCCAGTTGAATTCGCAAACGTGGCCCTGCTTGATCCAGCCACCGGTAAGCCGGTGAACGGGGCCGTTTGCGATGAGAAGGGGAAATTCTTAATCAACAAAATCTCGAAAGGAAAGTATATTGTGATGATCTCGTTTATTGGCTATGACTCCAAGAAAGTCAAGGTTGAAATTACCGATGCCAGGAGTTCCATTGACATGGGATCGGTGAAACTTGGTGTCTCGTCTAAGCTGTTAGAGGAGGTTGTGGTGCAAGGGCAAAAGCCTTTGATGGAAGAAAAAATAGATCGCACAATTTATAATGCAGAGCAGGATGCAACTTCTAAAGGAGGTGATGCCACGGATGTTTTAAAGCGTGTTCCCATGCTCACTGTAGATGTTGATGGTAACGTTTCCCTGAAGGGAAGCTCAAATGTACGCGTGTTAATTAACGGAAAGCCTTCTACGATCACTGCGAGCAGTGTAGCTGATGCGTTAAAGCAGATTCCATCTGACATGATAAAAACGGTTGAAGTAATTACTTCGCCCTCGTCTAAGTATGATGCAGAAGGAACGGCAGGTATTATTAATATCATCCTTAAGAAAAACACGTTGGAGGGGATGTTTTTGACAACGGATGCAAGCGTAGGCTCGCGCGGCTCAAATGCGGGAGCTAATGCAAGTTATAGAAAAGGGAAAATGGGTTTTTCACTTGGCGCATTCGAGCGCTGGCAGTACAATGTAATTTCAGATTTCTCTAACAACCAGGTGACGCGTGCTATCTCGCCTACGGACACGATTAGTACGCTCAACACGCAAAGTAATCATAATCGCAGTGATGGCATTAATGGGCAATACACCTTCAATTGGGATTATGATATTAATAAAAATAATTCTGTTACTGCTTCGATCCGCTATGGTCAGCGCGATCAGAATAGCTATCAGGATAACTTGTTTACCAATACTTATCGTCACGATAGCTTGAAAAAGTCAACGCTGCGAAATGTTCACACTATCGGAACAGGCACCAACGTGGACGCAAGTTTAAATTATACCAAACTGTTTTCGAAAAAAGATCGCGAGTTGAATATGTTGGCCATTATTAGCCGGAATAATCAGACCAACGACTTCACCACATACACTTTTCAATCTCTTGATCCAGCATCATTAGGTTACGTAAAAAATTTGAACGATGGATATAACCAGGAAGCAAGCGTGCAGCTTGATTACCAGGAGCCAATCAAGGAAAACCAGTTGCTCGAATTTGGCGGTAAGGAGGTAATGCGTGAGGTTACCAGCAATTATCGTTATTTTATCGCAGATGGCTTAAATGCTCCTTTTATCCAGTCTGCGAATAGCAATTTGTCTAACAATTTTATTTATAATCAGAATATAACAGCTGGCTACCTCACTTATGCAATTGAGACTAAAAGTAATTATTCAATAAAAGCTGGTGCACGTTACGAATATACGGTTATCAATGCCCGGTTTCAGGGAGAACCTGATCTCAACGTACCTGCCTATGGTGTATTGGTACCGAGTCTCAATTTTGCCCGCAAGCTAAGCAACGATCGCCAAATAAGAATTTCATACAACAGGCGTATTGTCCGGCCATGGTTGCAAGCTTTGAATCCAAACCTTCAAACATCCAATTCACTCAATGCTACGCAAGGAAATCCCAACCTTCAACCTGAATATGCGGACAATTATGAAATTGCATATAAAACTAATATCCCGAAAGGAACTTTAAACTTATCCCTTTACTCACGTTACAATTCAAACGACATTCAGCCGGCAAGGATTGTTCAACACGATACAATCATCTCACGATACATGAATATCGGAACGGAAGGAAACTTTGGATTCTCAGCTTTTGCAAGCGTGAACCTAACGGAACGGTTTTCATTAAATGGAGGTGCCGATTTGATTTACCGGATACTGAAAAATAATTCGAACGATCCCGCTGTTAATGCTACCAATAGCGGTTTTACACCCAACTTCCGCATATTTGGAAATTATAATTTCAACCGCGGATGGGGTCTGCAGTTCTTTACATTTTTTCAAGGACGATCTTATAATTTGCAAGGATATCGTACCAATGTAATCAGTCATAATGTTTCTGTGAAGAAAGATATACTTAAGAAGGCTGGGTCATTTGGTGTTGGCATCGAGAATTTTATGACACCGTCTTACAATGTTTTAGCAACACTTAACTCCACTTACATATCACAAAGCACGACTACAACGTTGCATAACTTTATTGTGAAGGTAAATTTCAGTTATAAGATTGGAAAGAAACTATCAGAGAAGCACAAGAAGTTGACTGAAGAAGAACAAAACTAAACGATAGTAACAGTTAACGAATAAACACCATCAATCGGTCAAGACCAAAAGTTAAGATCTTCAAGAAGATGCTTTTATTCAAAGCTGACTGTGGGGAGCACTTATATCCTTGTTGCTCTCGCAGGTTTTTGGAGGGAACTTTTTGCATAAGTTGGGCATGTTCGATAACTGCACGAGGAAGCTACAATGAATGCTCCTAATAGAACCACTACACACAACTTTTTCATCGGTTTTAAGTATACGCCTCAAATTTAATTTGAGGATTAGGGCTGTTTCGTTCTAGATGATTCCAAATCTTACACAGGTCTCAAAAGTAACGCAAATCGTTAATTGAAACAGGAGCCATGTCTAAGTTGCATTACTTCATGCAATATATTTTAATTGATTGTCGATGAGTTGTTTGAAGATATTAGATATTTATCTGTTCCCCATCTTTAGGAATGGATATTTTAACGTTCTTATCGGCTAATGCCTGTGTTAGATCAGAGCGTTTAATAAAACAATGATTCACCGTATCCATGTGAACAGCAATTATTTTTGTTTCGGGTAAGTGCTCGTGTACCTTGAGAACATCTTCGGGCGTCATTGTAATGGAATCGCCTGTTAAGAATTTAGCTCCACCTGCGTTGAGTATGGTTACTTTTGGTTTAAATTCCGAAAGAGTTTTTCGTACCTCTTCGCACCAAATGGTATCACCGGCAATGTAAATGGATTCATTTTCTGTCTTTAGCACAAAACCTGATACCCTGCCCATCTTTTTCCCGATCTCTCCGGTGCCGTGTTGCCCTCCCGTGCGATGAATAGTAATTCCCTGCCATTCTGTTCGTGAATCGATTACTTGCACATTTAAAAAGCCTTGTTCCCTTATTTTTACTTCGTCACCAGGTTGGCAAAAGATGAGTTTATTTTTGTTGATGCGCTTTTGCGCGGTTGCATCCCAGTGGTCGCGGTGAATGTGAGTGATCAGGATTGCATCCGATAACGAAAGCAACTCTGTCATGTCTTTTTCTCCAAACGGCAAGTCTACCATCGGGATGCGGGTGTCGTTGCCACAATTTTGAACCGGGTCCATCTCGCCTTTGGCCGAAAGCATGGGGTCTACTAGTATCTTTAGTTTGTCGACCTGAATATGCAATGTGGCATGGCGTAACAAGCGGATGTGGTTGTATTTGGTCATTTTCTTGAAATGGTGAGCGAGCAGCGGTGTAGACAAAAGAACGAGCAAGGATTGAAGAAAGGATCTCCGTTTCATTTTAGAAAATTATGGTATGTTGCTCAAATCTGCAAACTGCTTGATTTTCCTTTCGTAATTTGTGGTTCAATTAGTAGGCAGAATAAGTCTTGGTAAAATTGATGGCAAGCATGCAATGATTCTGAAAAACCTGACCTTCGTTTTTATTTTATTGATTTCGTGGGATACGCTTGGCCAAAGTCGTGACACCACTATCGTTAACCCAGGAGATAAAGACATTATCGATTTTGTGCGAAAAGTTGTTCACTTAAAGACTAAATCTGACACCACTAAAAAGGGAACGGTGTATTATTCCATCATGCCTTCGTCTAGTTCCAACATCAGCGGAAAATCATTAATTGTTTCATCGATAAATGCTGCATTTTATTTGGGCGATCCTAAATCAACTTATCTTTCAAGTATCTATTTTGTGCCGTATACAAATTTCGGTCAGCAATATGGGTTTATGTCCACGCTCAATTTGTGGTCGGATCGAAACCTCTGGAACTGGCCAGGAGAATTCAAAATTCAAAAACTCAACCCTTATAGTTACGGGCTGGGAAGCAATGCGAGTTCAGATAAAAAATTTACGATCGATTATGATTATATCCGATTGTATGTTACAGCCAATCGCAGGTTGAGAAAGTATATTTACGGAGGTATTGGTCTGAATATAGATCGCTATTACAATGTGCACTTAAATTCCGATGCTACCCAGCCCAATCCATTTTTAGATTATAATATCGGGACGACATCGTCTTCTACCTCTACAGGCATTACTTTTGATCTACTGTTTGATAACCGTAGAAATTCGATCAATCCCGACAAGGGCTTTTATTCCACGATCGTTTATAGATTGAATCCGCAATTTCTTGGAAATTCAAATGTGTGGGGCTCATTATATCTGGATGCCCGAAAGTATTTTCCATTGCATACTCAAAGACGAAACATCATAGCCGTATGGGCTTTTTACTGGACATCTTTTGGTGATGTCCCTTATTTGAATTTGCCGGGCACAGGCATGGAATACAATGAGCGCTCCGGAAGAGGTTATTCGCTCGGAAGATTTCGTGGCCGACAAATGATTTACCTCGAAGGCGAGTATCGATTTACAATTTCTCAGAATGGTTTTTGGGGCGGGGTGTTGTTTGCAAATTTGCAGTCACTTGAAGAACCCGATACGAATCAATTTCAAAATGTTAACCCCGCCATTGGCTTTGGCGCCCGCATGAAATTCAATAAATCCTCCAACACGAATCTTGATTTGGATTTCGGTTTTGGTAAAGAGTCCTTTAATTTTTACATCAACTTGGGTGAGCTGTTTTGATTTCTGTTCCGTTTTTTTAGTTATAATACGTCTCTGAACTCGATAACTTTATCAAAAACGCTTTTTGCAAACGGACAAAGTGGAATGATTTTTATTCCCTTCGCGCGTGCAAATTCTACCGCAGCATTTACCAGTTCCTTTCCGGCACCTTTGCCTTTCAAAATCGGATTCACTTCCGTGTGATCGATGATGATCCGGTCTTTGCCAGCCCAAGTGTAAGTCATTGTGGCCACACGCGTATTGTCTTGTTCAATAAAAAATGAACCCTTGGATTCGTTGTCTTCTTGCTTAATATTCATGAACTAAAATGTCTTTAAGTAGTCAATGCTTTTCTTTAAAGCCACTTCGGGATTTTGCACCATGTCTTGTTCCACGAAGAAATGCTCTACTCCTGATTTTTTTGCTGCGCCAAGAATTGATTTTAAATCCAGTGCCCCCTCATCAGCTGTGCTCATCTGTGGAAACAATTCAATCCATTGTTTTGAGTCGCCCCCATCTCCTGAAAATTTAACTTTCTGCTTCATGTTTTTTACATGCATCATTTTATAGCGACCCGGATATTTTTGAAGCCACGCAATCGGATCAACACCACCGGCCACTGTCCAGAAGAGATCCATTTCCAGAAACACATATTTCGGATCGGTTTTTTCGATGATCATCTGCACAGGAATTTTTCCTTCCATTTCCTGCAAGCCATACCCATGATTATGATAACCAAAGCACAAGCCGGCCTTCACCGCCTGTTCGCCTATT
>CAZNCO010000229.1:0-7011 GCA_964571345.1 uncultured Ohtaekwangia sp. | reverse complement strand
CTCGAGTACCAGTTCGAATATTTTTGCATTCCAGCTTCCAGCATTCACGTTTGGTACCACCGTCTTTAAAGGCAATAAGGTCATAACCAAATTGACTTCCGCTCTTTTGACGCTTAACGTTGGTAAATTTCCAATCATTCAGAACGTCTTCAATAACCAACTCTAGAAGCTTACCTTTATTTTCTGCTGCGGTTAGTTTGTCAATGATTGATCCCATAAATCACCTAACGAATGGTATTGGTTTCTGTGGCTAGCTTGCCGGTGCAGAACTCAGACTTAAAGTAACATTTTCAAGTTCGCGATTTTTTACCAAGATATCCTCGGTAAGATTTAGATTCTTGGCCCATGCCCAATTCTCAACCCTTGCTTTCAATATTGTCAAAAACTCACTCAAGTTTGTAAGGTTGCCAAATGTTAAAAAATTAAAAATCAAGATAATAAAAAAGCTTGCCTCTGAATAATTCAGGGCATCACCAACTTCGGTTATGATTTCATATCTATAGAGAAGATATAAGGGACCAGGCCACAAAGCCACTAGGGCAAAGCGAAAGATCGCATAAGCAGCTCTGAATCTCTTATTTAATTTTTCTCTAAGTGCAATCTTCTGATCTAACTCCTTCTTGAGGGCTTTTGGTCGCATCAAGGCCTGGTCTCCGGTGTATTTAAACTCTTTTCGCAAATCCTCCTTGCTTGCGAGATTTACTGTACCGATTAAGGCAATGTAGGCGATGATTATGATAAGGATGGCGACCACAGCAATTGTTCAGATTACCCAACTGGGTATTTTTTTCGAGGAGCTCATAGGATATGTATGTATTTGATAGGGTTTATTAACTGAATGCAGATTTCACTTATCTTGATAATAACTGTCAAAATACTCTAACTCAGAAGGATAAAAATACAAAAGGTCTGCCAATTTTCTCAAGAGGAAAAATGAAAGAATCTTTGAGTAGGAAACCCAAAGTAAGACAGGTCGCCAGCGTTATATCTTAAGTGATAGTCGCAAGTGTAGCACTTTACCCACTGGATTCTGATATTATCTTCCTTTTTGCTAAAAGGGTTCCCCACGGTTTCTTCGTAAAGGACAAGTGATTCATTATCACAGCACGGGCATTTTAAGATGGCAGAAAAATGGGGATGTTTAGTTTCTGATTCTGCGAATCTTTTTCCTCTACCTTTTACGTCCCGATAGTTATACTCATAAGAGGCTTGATCCGCTCGAACAAAGAGGTTCATGTTCAAATTAGCACGCCCTAATTCCTTGAGCTGTCCAATAAGCATCAAATTGCTAAATGTCTTCTCTTTCTGCGATGGGTCACTAAGACTTTCAAATGTAAACTTGACATCCTCAAATTCTTTGAGGATGTCAATCCCTGTCAGAGTCTTGAGATAGAAAAGTGAATCACCCAACACTGATCGTTGGTGAGAAACAATGTCTGAAATTAAAGGAATTAACAATTGAGTAAACATGTAATCTAACAGCCATAAGGATGGAAGACAATTTCCATTGTGAAGAATTCTATTACGCCACCAACTTAAGTATTGAAGGACGACTTTGCTTTCTGGCATACACAAAACTTGATACTTACCAGCAATTTTTGGAAGCTTTGATGATGATTGCAGCTTATAAAATATATTAAGAGCCTCAGTAAGCCCAATAGACCTTCCATTCTTTTCGGTCAAAGTTGGATCTTCATCTGAAAGAAACTGCTTAATCAAAATTTCGAAGAATCTTTGAAGGCTGACGATTGAGAGTACAGTATTGTCCTCGTCCAACATATCTCGAGGAAAAGTGCTTAACGCTTGCGGGTCATGGGTACTAAGCCCCATAGAATAATGATCATACCAAATGTTCTTAGTAATGAACGTATTGAAGTAGTAGCCCAGTCCATGCCGCAAAGAATCGAAATAATAGGGCGGCGACACTGAATGATTATCATGACTATCTACTCTGACTTGATTGGAGTATGCTGCAATTTTCAGATATTCAAAATCCATGAGTATTCCTTTATAACCTTTCTTTCTTCATTAATTGTACAAATTAGTATTTTACCACTTGTTTCAATGAAATTTGACAACAATCGCATTTACAGCCAGATACTTTTGATAAAACTAATTTTGAAATGCCATCAATTGAATCCATAGAACATAAACTCCTACAACTAGACGCAAGTTCTTTTCAACGGATGGGAGATGAATATTTTTCCCAGTGTGCTGATATTAAGTTTAACGAATTTAAACCGATAGGGCTGACGCCAGGAAAGCGTGCTCCTAAAAAAGGCACTCCAGATACTTTGATCGAACTAAAAAGCGGTAAATACATACTAATCGAATATACTACAAAATCGCGTGGCGAAAAAAAGACTGAGTTTCTTAAGAAATTCAAAGACGATCTAGCAAAGTGTTTTAAGCCAAAATCTACAGGCGTTGCAATCCAAGATATCAATACTATCATTCTAACAACCAATCAAGTTGTTGGGCTAAAGGAGCGCAAAGAAATTTTAGATTCTTCAAAAGCTAAAAATGTGATGGTTGAGTTTAGAGACCTTCACTTTTGGAGCCAGGAGATTCGAAGATTCTCATTTCTTGCGAGCACTTACCTTAACCTCACTACTGAAACTAAACAAGTTCTTACTCCTGAGGAGTTTGTTGAAGAATACGAATTTGGTGGACTAAGTACTCCTTTATCAAATAAGTTTTTACATCGGGAGACGGAGCTCAATAATTCAATTGAGTCGATTGGTTCAAATAGTGCATACGTCATATCCGGTCCGCCAGGAGTAGGAAAAACAAAGATTGCCCTTGAAGCCGCTACAAAATATGCTGCTGAAAATAACATAGAACTATTTTGCCTGAAAGATAAAGGCTCTTGGTCGCTAGACGATGTGCGAACTTACTTTTATCCGAATAAGAGCTATCTGATTTTTATTGATGATGCTAATCGCCACTTAAAGTTATTGCGTCATATGATAATCACGCAACAAGAGGGTCTAAATGTAAAATTACTTCTAACTGTTCGCGATTATGCTCTGGATGATGTCCGGGAAAATTTTAATGGCCTGAAACTAAAGATAGATACAATCGGAGTTTTTGAAGACAAGCAGTTATTGGATATCATAAGTCAAGTCTGCTCTTTTAATAGAACTGCTTCTAACAGGATTCTTGAGCTCGCAAAAGGGAATCCTAGGCTCGCTTTAATGGCTGCCAGAATTTTGAAGAACACAAATACGCTTGCAAGTGTTCATAATGCATCAGGAATTTTTGACGAGTACTATGGTAGCGTTGTAAAAGGTCATAAAATATTCTCTGCACCAAAATATCTAAAACCACTCGGAATTATTGCTGTCTTTACGTCAATGGACTTAGGTTCTCCCGATGCAAAAAAAATATTAGAAGTTTTCGATATTAGGCCCGAGACATTTCTTGATGCAATCCACGAGCTGGAAGAATTAGAGCTTGTGGAAATAGATGGCGATCTGGTTCGGATTGCTGAGCAGAATTTCCAGGTATACTCATTTTACAAGGTATTTGTATCTGAAAGGAAATTAAGTCTCTCAACTTTATTGAGAGACTGCTTTCCACGATATGCAAGTAAAGTCAATGATATAGTTGTCTCGGCTAACAATGCCTTTGGTTATGAAAACATGCTTGAGGCAATTTATGGACCTTTGATAACAAGGCTTCGAGCTTTGCAAAGTGACGAAGAAAGATTAGTCTTTTTTGAATCCTTCTGGTATTACTGTCCAACGGAGTTATTTGGATTCGTAAACAGTTACATCGAGAATCTACAGGTGGTAAGGCCCGGAGAAGCTGAGGTACTAGACTCGTACTACCAAACCTCCAAACACTTCAGGCTTTTGCTTCCTTTTCTTAATTACAATAATGAAAATTATTTTCCAGCCTTGGAATTGTTATTAGAGTTCACAAAGAAAAACCCAAATCATTACAAACAACTTGCCGATAGCATTAAGGGAAGACTTTCTAATGATGAGGGATCATACCCTAAGTATACGAGGCAACATAAGTATCTAAAACTGATTACGGACAATTGGAATGTTCATCCAATTTATTCCGACTTATTCTTTGATACTGCTAACCAGTTTTTTTATTCCCGATTCACTGTTCACGCAGCCACATATAAACGTAACACCATTGCACTTGAACAACACCAAGCCGTTTTAAATGCTAGTCTTAAGAAGCAAAGAAAGCTTATCTGGGATGTTCTGTTTGGAAAATTTAAAGATGCTCCAGTAAGAGTGGTCAAGACTTTGAGTCATTATTCCGATCATCGTATTGGCCTACTCAATCAATTTATTGCGAACGATGCGCCTTTCATCTTTAAGATCATTTCTGAAAAATTTGATGAAGCAAGACTTTCTCACTCGTTATGTGTATCCGGGATTGATGATTTGCTAAAACGTTTCAAGGTTAGTGTAAAGCCACCAACTGATTTAAAAGTCAAGTTTCTCAATTCAAAAACTTTCCGTGATTATCGAACCCTCTCGTGGAACCGAGATCAGGAGAGACTCGATAGTGCTGGTGACTTTCAAAAATACTATGAGCTAAAATCGAAGAAAGTAATCAGTGCGTTTAAGTACCTTCTGTTGGATGATGCTAAGCAGCTTTCATTTAATATTATTAATTGGCACCAGGAGATTGAAAGTCACTATACCGAGGGAGTTTACAATTCCTTGGACGTGTTAACTAGCTACTTTGTGGTTAATAATCAGCAGAATTTGGCTTTGGGAATTATTGGTTCCATTGTTGAAAAAGGGAACCCAAATAATTTCATTCCTTATAAAACAATAGCCTCAATTTCGGAAGGAGTATACATTCATGATTCCTTTCTTAGCTTAATTAGAGGGCACAATTTTAAATCATCCTTGGACTGGTATGGAGTGTTCATTCAGAATCTTGTACAAGTGGGGGATGCGCATCGGCGAGTTGAATTTCTTTTTTCCTTATTGGAACGACAACCAGGTAGCATCTATTTTGACTTCCACTGGCTAGAAAAGATTTCACGTTTACATGACGGTCTTGGTAATAAAGTTCTTGACTATCTTATACGCAAATGGAAAGCAGACGGAACCAAAATCTATTTAGGGCGGGAATTCTTTTCAGAGTCTTCAAGATTTGGAATGGACAAATCCCTTTTGGAAGAAGCTTACATAATGCAATATCTGACGGTAGAGCCATACTTTGACTATAATGGTGAGTCGTTCAAGCCGTTGATTGACTCAAACAGTGATTTTCTCATATCTTTCTGTGGGAGAGTATTTGGTCGCAAAAACTTTCGAGGGGATCGTGATGCATCCTTCATTAAAGGACTTTCAGGCAACCCAAACTTGGAAAAACTTGCCAACCAATTTCTGAACTATCTTGCTACCAGCGATATCCTGTATCCTGACGATTTTCACAATACCTTAAACGAGACTTTCAATAAAACAAATTTAAGTTTTAGGGATTTTCTGAGTCAGTATCTGACCAGGAATGCAAAAAATCTGAAACGCGCGAAACTTGTGGCTGAAATCGTGGATGAAGTTTTTAAAGGACAAGCACCCCACTTTCTTAAAATATTTCTTAAACAGAATAAAAACGTTGAACATTTTAAGGATATCAATTGGTCAATCATCGGCGGTTTTTTTGGAGCCCATACTAATATATCAGAGCTCTATCTTTTCAGATGGATGGGCGTAAAAGATGTCCTGAAAGATTTTGAAAGTATCAAGTACCTTGCTCATAGACAATTTGTGGATGAGATGATATTTCAATACCAAGTAAGAACTAGAAACGAAGCTAAAGAGATATTTCTCAAGAAATCATTTTGCGATGGTTGATAGCTGGTACTCAGTTTAAAATCTTTTTAGGCGTTTAAAAATAGTTCTTGTCGATGGTTTTCTGTGAATACATCATCATTGTCCTCATATCGGCATGACGCAAGGTTGTTTGAATCATCTCTAATGGCATGTTCCTTTTCATACATGAGAGGTCAGCTGTGCGTCTTATGCTGTTGGGTATATAAATTTCCTTTAACGCGCGCGAAGCTTTTTAAAGTATCATTTCACCAATCTATCCAACTCTAGCCAATAGGAAAGAACCCATTCGGAAAAAGGGCCTTCTTCAACTTAGAATATCATGTCTATTTGAACGAAGTCACACGCCGAAAATAGGAAAGAGGTAAAGATCTCTTTGCTCCAACTAGTTTTCTAAGTGTGTTGAAGAAATTCTGTGTATTTCAATTCAAATATTAGCTTTTGCAAAAAGGTTCGGTCAATTAACTTTTAAAGTTTTGGTCATTTCGTTGTGCTGTCGGTCATTTTAATTTTTTGATTGAATCAATTAGAAAACGAGTGTCGGTGATAATGTGGTACCAATATTTCCCGAAATGGAGGCGCTCAAGAAGTGAGAAATCCCTTTTATTTTCCGGATCTCGACCATAATACATTAATAACCAAATTGCTATATTCTATACTGTTGATAGAGGCAAGAATTTGGTCAGCCTTACTTTCTGCTCATCAAACTCTACAGTTTTTAACCATCTAATAGGAAATCGAACATGACTGAGGCGATGGACTTTCTGGATCGAGATTTTCAGGTTCGTTACATAAAGGCGCTAGTTAAAGAAAATGCAAAACAACAACCTCTTTTTTTGCTTGAATTGCATACTAACCATTTAATTAACAACTCCATTGGCGCCTGGAGGGCTATCAGTAATGGCTGGTGTCAGTAATAGAATTATAATTGCAGCCAGAAAGGACTTAGCCAGCAAAACTATATAATGTCCAGCGTATCTCTTGACGCCATGAAAATGGCTCAACGAGTGCTGGTACTGGAATGGGGAGAGATCGCTGCCATAAAGCCATCCGTTTCTCGTGGCACTTGTGCCTCGGAATGCCTGTTTGTTCGTCAATGTTCTGTTGCTTATTATTGGGGTCGCTGACCCTGATTTTGTTGGGAGCTTGTATCTTCTGCGACTTTTACGTCATCGTTCTTCACTGACTTTTTCTTTTT
>CAZNCO010000228.1:0-7062 GCA_964571345.1 uncultured Ohtaekwangia sp. | reverse complement strand
TATGTCTACTTAGCTACGACGGAGGCTGCGCTAATTGCCGTGTGCGGTGACGTCCACACGACCAGTCTGGAACCGGCCATCTTGCGAGTACGTCTTTTTGGTTTATGCAGGTTTGTTCCAGTATTCGAGAAAAACATTTTCACCTTGTACCTGGATTTCTCCGGGCTCGTCTTTTACGACTTCATCTTTTTCATTGCACAACCGAATGGAAACTCCCGGTAACGGCAATCCAACAAAACCTGCTCTGCGCTCGCCTTCATAAGGATTGCTAATCGCCATACCTAATTCCGTCATACCATAGCGCTCCAACAAAACATGGCCGCTGATTTTTTTCCAGTTCTCCATCACCGACACCGGCAATGCTGCCGAACCTGATACCATCAGCCGGAATGATTTCAATACAGAAGAAATTTTCTCTTGTTGATCGTTCGCTAAACTTTCCCAATATGCAATCAACTTGAAGTAAATTGTGGGCACCGCCATGAACACATTTACTTTCCGTTGAAGAAAGATGTCAAATACTTTTTGTGCATCAAACGCAGGAAGAAACTCGCAACACGCTCCCGCCCATAAAGAACAACAAACGACATTCACAATTCCATGAACATGATGAAGAGGCAATATGCACAAGGTGTGATCGCGATGGCTCCATTTCCATGCATCAATCAGTGTAGTGATTTGTGCGATTAAATTCTGATGTGTAGTGACTACACCTTTCGGGAGATTGGTAGTTCCACTGGTGTAAAGAATCATCGCCCTGCGAGCGGGTGCAATGGTTGGCATTGCTACCGCAGAGGAATCAATGTTATTGAAAAGAATAAGTTTTATTTTCAATTCTTCGCAGAGCGGATGAAGTACAGATTCAAATTCCGGAGAAGCAACTACCACTTCACTTCCAGAATCGCGAAGCGTGTAGGAGAGCGAAGCAGGCGGATGTTGAAGACACAACGGCACGGCAATGCCACCCGCTTGCCACACACCCCAAAGTGTGGACACATAATCAAACCCGGGATTGACCATGAAAGCAATTCGAGCTTCTCGAAGATCATCTTTGCCATTTAGTAAGGCAGCACCTACTTGCTGAGAGCGGCTGATGAGCTGGCGATAAGAGTACGATTGCCCACCTGATCGAATAGCAGTTGAATCAGGATGTTGGCTGGCGCGATGAATAAATTCCACAGATATAGGAGTAAAAAATAAAAATACGATTCACGTTCTCGACAAACAAGCAATAATTATTGAAACACATCTGTAAAGAAATTGTTGAGAAAGAAGTATATATTGAAATGACTTTTATATTAATCCGATTTCATCGCTGTGATCCCATATTTTGAAAGACTACGCCCGCTTGAATTAAGTGCTCCCGTTCTGGATGAGCTGCTGGCGCTTGGTTGGTATCGGCTGGATCAAACTATTTTTACTTCTTCTCATGTTGGGCTCGATGATATTTACCGGGTTCATTGGCTGAGATATGCTGTGAAAGAAATTGTCGCGCACTCCTCTCACAAAAGAATTTATAACCGGAACAGAAAATTCCATTTTACGATTGACGATTTTTCCACTATCCAAAAAGATCATGAAACACTTTACGAAAAATACAGGGCGTTCATAGATTTTGATGGAGCCGGAAGTATTCGGGAATGTTTGCTTGGCGAAGAGGAACCGGAGAAAAACATTTATTCAACCAAATGCATTTCCGTTTTTGATAATGAGAAATTAATTGCCGGTGGCTACTTTGACCTGGGTGAAAAATCGGCAGCTTCTATTCTTCACTTCTTTGATCCGGAATACAAGAAAAATAGTTTGGGCAAATACCTGATCCTTCTCACCATTGATTACCTGAGAGAAAATGGATTTGAATTTTATTATCCCGGATATGTGGTGGAAGGTAACAGCAAAATGGATTACAAACTTTTTCTCGGTAAGGAGCAAGCGCAGTATTTTGATCCGCAAATTGTAGGTTGGAAATACTTTGAAGATCGCATTTTGGTGAGACCGAATTATCGAAACGATTTGTAATCGAATGGGGCTTTAATCATCGTCATCTTCATCCTCACTTTCATTTTCTTGCATCGTCATCACAAAAGCACTTCGCCTGGGTGCGGGCATTGGAATATTTCCTTTCATTACGCGCCAGATGTCATCGTTGAAAGCGAGATCAGGCGCAGCATCTTCATGAGAGAAATCAAACACAGGAGTTGTATGAGGTAATACCGAAGCCACGTTACGGGATTCAATATCAACGTTTGCATTCACTGCATTGAAAGGCGTAAGAACTGCTTGTTTATTGAAGCAGTGAAACAAAGGTGTGGCGGCTGCATCGTATTGGCTCATCGGGGGTAATCCTAAAATCAATTCCATCGTACGCAACATGCCAGAAGTAGAATACATAGTATGATCAACAAAATGTTTTTTGATGTAAGGACTGATTACATATCCTGTAGAGCGGTGTGCATCCACGTGATCCGCTCCATTCTGCGCATCGTCTTCCACAATAAATACGGCAGACTCCTTCCAGATAGAGGATTTTGAAAGATGTTCAATAAATTTTCCTACGGCCAAATCATTATCTGCCACTGCGGCTTGCACACTGTAAGCTCCTGCCCTCGATCCGGAGGTATGATCATTTCCAAACCGCAGGCTATTGAATTTTGGAACAGCACTAATCGCGAGAAGTGAGTCAAAGTCGTGCTCCCATTGCTTTTCGCGATCCACATCTTTGAAGTCGAGGTTCCACCCTTCATAGGTTTTACACACATGATTTTCTAATCCCGGATAAGTTGCCTTTCCTCTGTGGCCAAATTCTCCATATGAACGATATGACACGCCTGCTCTTCTACAAAAATCCCAGATGAACCCATTCTTCGGATAAGCAATCGGTCGTGAACCTTCATAGTCATAGCTTCCACCGCGCCCACCATAGCTTGTCACCCAATTTTTTTCGATGTAGTCATTCGCGTATGCAGCCGTGCTCCAGTTGTGGCCATCGGCAGAGACTTCTGCATCTACATAAAAATTATCGAGCAGCACAAACTCTTTTACAATCTTGTGAAGGTTGGGTGTGAGAAATTCCGGAAAGATGCAAAGCGAGGGATCTCCATTGCCTTCTTTCACATCACCCAGCACCTGATCATAGGTTCTGTTTTCCTTAATGATATAGAACACATATTTGATAGGCGATGGGTCACCCAATTTCTGCGGAATCGGATTTCCTGGCTCACCATCTGCTTGCACCTCTTTTTGTTTGCTATAAGGCGTGTTCAAAAAAACATATTGTGAATAAGTAGATAATGTCTTTTCATCCGGTGTTGAAATAATCGAGAGAGTGCCTTTGAACAATCCACCAATGTATTCCACCACATCTTTGTTGGCTTCGGGATTGGCGCCTTCTTCCTGCGGCTTTTTCTTCGCGAGTGGGTTCGGGCCCTTCGGGTTTGGTTTGGAGCTGAATCCTTTTCCGTTGGTTACAAATATTTTTTCTCCGATCGTTTTCACGGACGTAGGATACCAACCTGTGGGAATAAATCCTTTTGCGCGGCTCTTGCCTTTGGTGCTCACATCAAATACCGCCAGACAATTATTATCAGCGTTGGCAACGTAAAGTATTTTTTCATCAGGAGATAAAGCCACTGCATTTGGTGTGGAGCCGATGGGCGCATTGGGATACAACGATGCGGTAACATGCTCAATCACTTTGTAAGAAGAAGTCTCAATCACCGAAACGGTATTGTCATTTCCATTGGGAACAAACAAGTACTTGCCATCACGTGTGAAAACCATGTCGTTCGGGTGACTGTTGGTAGAAATTTCATGCGTCAATTTTTGCGAAGCCAAATCAAACACAACTACTTTGCTGGCTCCCCAGATGGAAATAAATAACTCGTTGGAAGAAGGGGAAAGTGCGCAGGTGTATGGCTCTGCTTCCAGCTTCACCTCGCTCAACATCTTTCTTGTTTTCAGATCACAAATAAAAAATGATTTTGAATCCTTTGCTGTAGCATAAAGGAGATCTCTTTTGAAATCAACGCACAATCCACCAGGTGAGATTTTGCTTTTCGGAAAAGGTTCTCCCAGCACGATCGTTCCATTTTCCTTTAACTTGCCTGATTCTATTTTATAGATGACGATCCAGTTATCGTTTCCTCCTGAAGCGTAGAGAAATTTTTCATCGGCACTGAACGCAAGTCCCACCCATGACTTTTTAATCTCCACATTATCAAGAATTTTTTCTGAAGCTGCATCGATGAGAGTGATTGTCTGCGTGCTTTGGCCATTGTTGGTAATGGCTAACATTTTTTGTGAAGGAGAAACAATCATGTTTAATGGAAGATCATCCAGCGAAAGACTGCTGCCGGCAGGTGTAAGCGACCAGCCATTGGGCAGGGTGAGTTTCGCGTCACTCCACTTCTTATAGATTTCAGACTGCGTGGCGGGCGCATTCATTACACCCTTTTGATGACAAGCATTTAAAGCAACAACTATGACGAGGAAAAAGGCAACTCTCATTTTTTTCAGGAAAAGTTGCATGAAGATAAGGGTTTCTACTTTTTCAAATCATTAAATATCTACAAGTGGTATTAACAAATTGTCATTTCCTAATCTTATTCACATCAACATACTCCACCAGCTGCCAAAGCTCACTGAAAACAATTTTGTCGCCAGAAGCATTTTTTCCTTGAGCCTCAGAATGGATTGGCTTAGCAAAGGAGGTGAGTGAGTTTGAAAATAAAGTCTGTACCTGATTGTAAGCCGCCCGTGTATCAAAAGGCATTAGCTTTTTAAACACTGCACGATCTTTTTCGTGACTTTGTGTTTCGGTTTGTAAAGTAGATTGAACGTAATCCACCCATAAATATTTGCTTGCTGGATTTTCAGCAACCAGGTCAGACTGCAATGTGTAAATCTCCTTCTTGATCACGGTGCGGCTGCTTTCGTATTGCGCAAAAATATCGTTGATGGTTTGATCCGACATGCCCGGCATAATTTTATGCATCGTCTCTTCGGAAGGAGCTAACTCATCAAATAAAAGTTTTATGTCTTCCACTGCCGTAATAGATACCAAATCGTACTCATTGGCAGCACCGGATGGCATTCGTACTTCATACATATACCAACCGAGCACTCCATTCTTCTCACTTATCTTGCTTTCCGTAATTCTCGGGCTGTAGTTTTTCAATAAATTGAAATATGCAGATGCCTTGCCGGGATTGATTTTAACGAAGGAAAGGGAAATATAGATCGGTTTCTTATCCTGGCTTTGCGCGAAAGCAAAACCGAGGCAGATGGCTAGAAGTAGGAATGTGATTACGCTGCGTCTCATGATACGAATGGTTAAGATTGAATTTCGAAAGCACTATAAATAATAAAGGAACAAAATCAGCAGAATAAGTGGCGCGAGGTACTTCACTAAAAAATGCCAGGTTGAAAACTGCCAACCACGTTTCAAATTCAATTCCTGAAAAACCACTTGCTTGGGTAAAATCCATCCGGCCAACACCGCCATTAATATTCCACCTATTGGCATGAGCAGATTTGAACCAAAATAATCGAGCAATCCAAAAATTGTTTTGTCTTTTAAGAATGGAATAAAATCCAGTGGAGTAAAGTCTTTGAGATAGTTAAAGGAGAAAACTGTTCCCAAGCCAATCACCCACAACAAGATGCCCGCCACAAGGGTAATTTTCATTCGTGTGGCATCTAAGGTTTCTTCAAGATGTGAGATGATCGATTCTAACAAGGAGATAGAGGACGTAAGAGCTGCGAAAAACAAAAGCAGGAAAAAGAATGCTCCGATAAATCCTCCGCCTGGCAGTTCGGCAAACGTAACGGGAAGTGTTATAAAAATAAGCCCCGGCCCTTCTGTGGGTGACAATCCATACTGAAACACGATTGGAAAAATAGCAAGGCCCGCCAGCATGGAAGCGGCACCATCGGCAAACGCAATGATCACGGACGACCGCAATACGGAAGTTTGCCTTGGCATATAAGCACCATAGGTAAGCATCACCCCTACACCAATGCCCAAAGAAAAAAACGACTGCCCGAACGCAGCCAGCACCACAGCCGGTGTGATCTTTGAAAAATCAGGAGCGAATAAAAATTTTAACGCGTCCAGAAATTTGCCATACACCATTCCATAAATCACAAGCCCTAGCAGAATAGCAAACAATGTAGGCATCATCCAACTCACCGATTTTTCAACACCATCGTTTACCCCTTTGGCAACAATCCAAACCGTAGCTATCACAAAGACACCCTGCCCTAACATCATTCTAAATGGATTATCTAAAAGTTGCTCGTAAAAAGCAGAAGCTTCCGTTGCATTCAGATGATTGAGTGCTCCGGCAAAAGAAGTTACGGTATAGTCCAACGTCCAGCCGGCAATCACACAATAGAAACTTAAGATCAGAAACACGGTGATCATCGCGGTCCATCCAAAATATTTCCACCACCGGTGAGGGCCATCTTTTTTCTCCAGCACTTTCAATGTGCCCACCATACTTTTTCCTCCGCGTTTGCCGATGAGCATCTCGGCAGCGAGAATAGGAATGCCCATGACTACAAGTGAAAGTAGGTAAACCAATACAAAGGCGCCTCCACCATTTTCACCAGCTAAGTAAGTAAACTTCCAGATGTTGGATAAGCCTACTGCACTACCTATCGATGCGAGCAGAAAAAGATAATTCGAGGACCAGGTTTTAGGAGATGTTTCTGACATGATTAGTCAACTGTTCTTTAAAGATCGACTTGGTTTAAGTTGTAGCGCATGATGCTTCCATGCGGCCCATCTTTTATTCGCTCCAGGTCGAACACATCTCCTGCAGGACCTTTTCGTTGGGAAAGAATTTTTTGAATTGCTTTATAGTCGTCCTGAGTTAATTGAAACTGAAAAAGTTTTGCGTTTTCATTTACATGTTTCGAATCTCGCGCGCCAATGATCACCCCTCAAACCTGATCTCGTTCAATAATATATTGCGTAGCCACATTGGTGATACTTACGCGATGGTCAGTCACAATCTGGTTAAAGGTTTTGAGAATCGTTTGAAAACGTTCCCACCCGCA
>CAZNCO010000227.1:0-7071 GCA_964571345.1 uncultured Ohtaekwangia sp. | reverse complement strand
TACTAAGATTGCAACGTGTGGTGTATGATACGATGTATGGATAGTTGAAACTCTTTTTGAAAAAATTCCATCTTCCGCCCAGGAGAACATCAATCGTGATACGGATAAAATCATCGCGGGCAAATCATTCAGCAAGGCTACAGCCGCTCCTGCAATGATCAACACGGCCCAGCCAGATGGCATCACGTAACTTAATAAACCGGGAGCAGTCACATCTTTGGTTTGTGCTTCCTGTGCTACAAAACTCCATGGCACGGTGTGATAGAGGGAGAAAGTGAAAATGAAATAAAATAAAGTTACTGTGAGAATGGCGATGCCGATAGCTTTTGGTAATAATCGTGATGGATTTTTTGCTTCTCCTCCCGCTTGCGCAATGGAATCAAAACCAATAAAGCTTGAAAACAAAAGCGCTGCACCAGCTAAAAAGGTTGACCAATTAAAAACGGAAGGAAATGTTGAAATAGTTTTTCCTTCGGAGCGAAGTAATGCTTCGGTAAAATCAGTTTGGTTGAAAGTTAATCCGGTGACAATCACAATCGCACCTAATCCAAACATCATCAGCATGAGCGGAATAACCGTGCGCTCATACAATTTTATTCCGCGAATGTTGATTAGCACGAACGTCCACAGAATGATGAGCGCGAGGGTTACACGCATCCAGCCTTCATTCAAAAGTACCGTAAGGTTTTCAAAATGTAAAGCCAGCGCGATGTCGCGGAGAAAAGGAATGATCACGTAGCTCACCACGCCAATCGCGATGGACAACCCAAACCATTGCGAGAAGCTGGCGACAAAACCGAGATAGGGACTGAGTGCGCGGCTCGCATAAATGTAGCTTCCGCCTGCACGCGGCATGGCCGAAGAAAGAATAGCGTAAGCAAAAGCTGCAAGCGTAGCCGGCACTGCTGCAAATAAAAACGCAGGCAACACATACGGCCCGATGCCTGGCACATTTCGTTGGATCATAAAGGGCACTACGTAAATCGAAGCGCCAATCATTGAACAAATACCGGTGGCCGCAAGACCTGCAAGACCCATCTGGCGATTCAGGCTGTGAGGAGATGAATCAGGCATTATGAGATTTTTAAAATTTGAACCACAAAGTCACAAGGAACACAACCACAAAGTGTTATTTAATCAGCAACACTTTTCTGTTCGCAGGATAAACCCATTCAACACCGCGCTCCGTTACAATCGCATCGTCTTCCAACGGAATACGCAGCTTGCTGTTGTTCCATTCGGGAATAGGGGTGTAGGCGAAGAGCTCAATGGAAAACAAATTAGTCGGTTTCACTACATAAGTTAGTTGCACGGGATTGAAGAACGCAATCGAAGGACCAGAGCCATGACCCCAATCGCCAACCGAATGACAACCTATGATCACATCTGTTTTGGAATCTGCATTGGGTTTGTTGAATGCAATTTTGCTGTAGCCACCGTCTTGCAGCGCTTTGTAAATATTGTCTTCATTTTGCTTTGCTGTTATGCCGGCTTTGATTGTGTTCTTTACGATCGTGCGAACTTTCACTGCCTGGTCAAATGCATTCTGAATACTTTTCGGAACCTCTTTTTCACCATCTTTCAAAACATACGCCATACGTTTCATGTCTGTGTAGAAGTTCATGAGTCCCACGCCCCAATCGAGCATGAGAATATCTCCACGTTGAATGATGCGATCTGTAGAAGTTGCTTCAATGCCTTTAGGTCCCGTCACGTAAATGGAGGGCATGCCAAAGGATGATTGCAAGTTATTTTTGAAGAGTTGCTCTTTCAACCACCAGGCTACATCTTCAAGAGTTGTAATTCCCGGTGTGATCACTTCATTGGAAAGCCCACGCTCGGCAAGCTGATACGAAAAGTCTCCCGCTTCCGCGAAAGCGGCAATTTCGCTTGCTACGTGTCGCGAACGATAATCGGAAACTAATTTCTCTGCTGAAACAAACCGAGCTTCATATTTTTTACCAAGAATTTCGGCAAGCTCCAACCTTCCGGAATAAGATAATCCATCCGCGCTGCCAATGTCTTTTGAAATGTTGAGGCCAATTTTTTTCGGATCGCGCTTTTCTACGAAAGATTTTAGTTCGTCTTCTGATCCGAAGTAGTCATAAGCTTTTGTTTCTTCCAACAAATAACCTTCAATGCCAAGCACGTATCTTTCAATTCTTGGCTTGCCAATGTCGGTGAAGATGTAGTAGCCATTATGTCCAACGTAGCCTTCGCCCAATTCATAATACATCGGATCGAAATTTCCTTCGCGACACATGATGATCCACATGTCAATATTGTTTTCGCGCATCACTTCGGGCAACACCAGATCAAATTTTTCGAGACGCATCTGGTTGGTCTTTCGCCATCTGCGGAAAGATTCTTGTGAAAACGCTGTGATCGCAATAAAGAAAAAAGAAAAAAGAAAAAGAGCAGTTGATTTTTTCATGACTATAGACGTAAAAATTTATTGAGCACTCACCTTTTTGTGATAGAAATAATAAGAGAGCCCGCCTACCACCAATGGCAAAAACATAAATCCCCAATCCTGAATACTTCCGCCCAAAGCAATAAACGAATACGTGGCCGAAACCAGGTCAAACATCAGTCCTGAGTAAGCCCACTCTTTTACTCGTGGGAAGCCAGGAATCACTATTGCAAGAGAGCCCAAAGCTTTGGCCACGCCAATAAAGGGAATAAAATACAACGGATATCCCATTTGCGTTGCGATCAGATCAACGGATTGCTGATTGGAGAGTATATTCGGAATGGCGGTGAACATCATGAAGGCCGCAAATAGACCTGTGAATATCCAATAAAGTATATTAATTTTTTTCATGCCTGAGGTTAGGTTAGCGTAGGAAATATACGAAAGCTATTAAGCTGATCAACATGAAATTCCTGCAATAGGATGATAAAGAGGATGAGCGATTGGGTGCGTTGGGTTTTCAATACTTGCCCCTATACTTCACTCCCGCGAACACCTCCAGGTCAAGATTGTTTTCGGAGGGAACTAGTGGGCACGAGTAGCCGGAACTATACGCGCAAAACGGATTGTACGCTTTATTGAAATCGATCACAATCTGATCGCCCGTTTTCGGGATACGCAGGTCAATGTATCTTCCTCCTCCGTAGGTTTCCTTGCCGTTGGTCAAATCTGTGAATGGAAAAAATAAATAATCGGCATATTCCTTTTTTGCCAGCAGGTCTTTTGATTGATAAACCGGGATAGAAAATGATTTCCCTTTCAGAATAAATTCTGCAAAAGCGTAAATGCGATGATCCTTAATGCGTGAAGATGTTGTCTTCATCGGGAGAAAGGGTGAATCAGAAATAACTTTGAGTTTTACCACAACTCTGAATGAAAGATCAATCGGATAAAAAGTGTGGCTCTCAAAGTTTTTGAAATCGTCACCCTTGAGAGGCGACTTTTTCGCGTCTTTAAACTCTTCGTTAAGTTCTTTTTGAAAAGAGTGGATTTCTTGCTCTGGTGATATAGTTTCCGTTTGGGCTTTTGACTGCGTTGAGAAGATGGCGAGATAAATCACGAGTAGCACCCTTAAAAGACATGACTTCATTTGATTCTTTTTTTGTTCTGCACGAATATAATTGACCTCTTATCATAAATAAACTGAGAAGCGAAGGCATATTCATTGTTTCTTGTTTTTCGTCTTGCTAACTTGAAATGTTCAATACAAAATCAAAATGAGTAAGATTTCAAACCGCCTCATTCTTTTGTTACTATTGTTTTTAATTGCACAGTGCAAGCCTAAACAATCAAAACAAGAATCCCCCGAAACAGAGGTGTCGTCTTTAAAACTCTCTTTAGCTGAGTGGTCTATTCACCGCGCACTCCAAAAGGGTGAGCTGAAGGCAGAAGACTTTGCCGCCATTGCAAAAAATGATTTTGGCATAAGTGCTGTGGAGTATGTCAATCAATTCTATACCGCCCATGCAACCGATGTATCATTTTGGAACATGATGCGTGCAAAAGCTGATTCACTGGGTGTACGCAGCCTGCTCATCATGGTTGATGATGAAGGCGACTTGGGAAACCCAAATGCGGACGAAAGAAAAAAAGCAGTTGAAAATCATTTCAAGTGGGTAGATGCTGCAAAAATTTTAGGTTGCCATTCTATTAGAATCAATGCATTTGGAGAAGGATCAAAAGAAGAAGTGAAGGCCGCGATGGTAGATGCACTTAAACAATTATGCTCGTACGCAGTAAAGCAGAACATCAACGTATTGATTGAAAACCACGGACTCTACAGCTCTGATGGGCAGTGGATTGCGGATGTAATTCGGCAGGTGAATATGCCTAACTGCGGCACGCTGCCGGATTTTGGAAACTGGTGTACATCCGTTAAATGGGGTAGCACTGAAACGGGAAAAAATTGCACCGAAGTGTATGACCGTTACAAAGGAGTGAGCGAAATGCTACCTTTTGCAAAAGGTGTGAGCGCAAAATCTTACAGCTTTAATAACCAAGGTGACGAAACGGTGATCGATTATGCAAAAATGTTAAAGATTGTAAAAGATGCTAAAGACTTCTCAGGATATGTTGGAATTGAATATGAAGGATCACCTTTAAGCGAGGCCGATGGAATACGTGCCACCAAGGCATTGCTAGAAAAAACCTGGAACGTTATTCAATAAAAAAAGATTATTGGACTATTTTTTATTCAACGCTTTCACATCGTTATTCATCTCTATCCAATAGCCATCGGGATCTTGAATCCAGAGTTGCGTAATGCCATCTACGCGTGTGGTGATCTTTCCTTTTTCACCCGGTGCGTTATACCAGGCTATTTTCTTTTGCTCCAATAGCTTCCTGAAATCGTCCATGTTGGGAATACTCAAGCAAAGATGATTGTTCTGATAGTATTCTTTTTTCTTATCCGCGCCTGCAATAATGTGAAGAGAAGTGCCCATACCCATGCTTAACCACACATGTTTGCCATCGTGAAAAGGCTCTGCAATTGTATCTAACCCGATCACTTGCGTATAAAAATCACGTGATTGCTTTAGGTCGGTCACATAAATGGCGAGGTGATTCACCCGAGCTTGAAATTTACCTTGTCCTTTTACGTGTTGCGTTACACAAATAGTGATTACCAAAAAGAAAGTATATTTAAGCTTCATTGAAACAAACGTTTTTATGTTGCCTTCAATATACTTTAAATCTTTTTGCAAGAGGAGATGAAATAGGATGAGCGGAAATAAAAAAACCCGATGCGAACCGGGTTTTCATTTGCAACAAAGGCTTGGTCAATAAAAAAATTGTTCTTTCACAATCTTTCCGTTGCGGACTTCATAAAGTGCAATTTCATCCATCTTAGATCGCTGTTTCCCTTTCATTGTTAGGTCAATGCCCATGGCGCATACAAAATAATTACCGGCTATTTGCGGCTCATTTGTATAACCTCCATGAACCTGCTCAATCATTGATTCCCAGAGTTTCGCTTTCTCTTTGATTTTATCAAGGCCTTTTACCGAAGGTAAGCCTTGTGCGCCCTGAGGTTCAATGCTTTCGGCATCCTTGCTGAAAAGTTCATTTAATACTTCGTCCCATTTTCCTTGCTGCGCCAGTTCGTTAAAACGTTTTGCTACATCTGCTGTGTTCATATGTCTGTTGGTTTAATTTAAGTTACAAACCAAAGAGCTCGCCATGACAACCCTATGTCATGAGGAATTTACTTGGCGAAAACAATTGCAGGAATCGATTGAATCCAATAAAACGAATTTTATTCTTACACAACGGATCAAGGCCAGCCATTCGGGTGCTATCTTTGCACGTAAGATTCAATCAAGATGACTCAGTTTATCGGGCTACTGGCAGGATTTTGTACAACTATTGCATTTTTGCCTCAGGTTATCAAAACATGGAGAAGCCGATCGGCAAAAGATCTTTCACTTGGAATGTTTTCTCTTTTTTGTTTGGGCGTGTTGCTTTGGTTGATTTATGGTATTCGCGTAAGCGACACACCGGTGATTGTGGCAAACCTGCTTACTCTTCTTTTGGCTTCGTCTCTTCTTTTCTTTAAACTTCGTTTTAGGGAATAAGTAGGTCTTTCACGCTGTTTACATTTACGGCATTACCCTACACTCGTAATAATACCGTAGAATAAGGGTTTCTTTTTCATAGCACCATTTCCTACTTTCATAGGAAATGAGATTTCTACTTTTCCCTCTATTACTAGTTGTAGCTGGATTTAAGGCTTATTCACAATCGGTCGACTATAAGTTTGATCGCTTACAAAATATTAAAGGCCTCGCACAGCGATCAGTAAATTCTATTGCACAAGATAAAGCAGGATTTATCTGGCTTGGTTCTCCAGATGGATTGCTCCGGTTTGACGGATACGAATTAAAAATCTATAAGAACAATCTTCGGAATGGAAACTCATTAGCTGATAATAATATCCGGGCTATCGCTGTAGACAAAGAAGGTAATCTCTGGATTGCCACGCAGGGGGGAGGGTTGGATAAATTTGACACTCGCCTCGAAAAGTTTACCCACCATAAAAACAACCCAAAAGACGAAACTTCCATCAGCGGCAATGCCGTGTGGTCTGTTTTTGTTGACAAAGAAGACAACGTGTGGGCCGGCACCTGGTCGGATGGATTGAATAAGCTCGATGCGAAGACTCAAAAATTTGAGAGAATCGGTTCGGTGCGTGATCCCATTATGGCAATTGCTCAATCGGAAGATGGAAAAATATGGTTTGGAGGACGTGGATTGAACTCGGTTGACCCAGCGAGCAGCGCAGTTAAAAACTATACTTTGCAAGCGGAGAGTTCAATCAAAAAAAATTCTAGTGTTCGGGCATTAATAATTTCAAAGTCAGGAAAGGTTTGGGCTGGCACGGATGAAGACGGAATCTTTATTTTGGATCCTGCCGCAGAAACATTTCAACATATCGCACATTCAAAACCTGAGGCCAGTCAAGTATATGCATTATTTGAAGGAAACGATGGTACAATATTAGCAGGAACAAATGCAGGGTTGGCCATTGCTTCAGAAGAATCTATTTTAGAGATATTCTCATATGATGCCGCCAACCCACTTGCCATAAGCAATAACAG
>CAZNCO010000226.1:0-7083 GCA_964571345.1 uncultured Ohtaekwangia sp. | reverse complement strand
CACCTGGCTCGCACCTGCCTCGAACGAACGGAAAGGAAACTGGAATGCGTTTGTTGATCGCAGCACTGACAGCGGTAAAACATGGAAAGCCTCTTCATTTATTTCTTACAGCAAAGATTCAATTCCTGGCGAAGGAACTATTCAACCTACATTATGGCAAAGCGCAGATGGCGATGTGCACATGTTGTTACGCAGTTCGGCCGGTGTCATCTGTCGCAGCGATTCAAAAGACAACGGCATCACGTGGTCAGCGATTTATAAAACAGAATTGCCAAACCCCAACAGTGGCATTGACCTCACACAGTTATCTGATGGATCGCTCGCACTACTTTATAATCGTAGCGGTAGCAACTGGGGACCTAGAAGACCAATAGCATTATCCGTTTCTCACGATGACGGGAAATCGTGGCCACTTACGCTTGACCTTGAACAAGGTGCAGAAGGAGATGAGTTTTCCTATCCTGCCATCGTGCAGTATGGCGACACTCTTTTTGCCACCTACACATGGAAGCGTCAGCGTATCGCTTTCTGGTCTGGTGTAGTTTCTAAAACCGGCTCTAAATAAATCTTCATTTGTTTTATCGATCGTATGAGTATCAAAAAAATTTTCCTCCCGCTGTTTCTCATAAGCAACATTGCGTACGCACAGAAGCCCGCGTATAAAAACCCTTCTCTTCCTATTGACCAGCGTGTAGCTGATTTGCTTGGACGGATGACGATCGAGGAAAAGTTTTGGCAGCTGTTCATGATTCCTGCTTCTACAGATGTGCTTAGCACTCCGGCAGACAAGCAGGCGTACAAAAACGGGATATTCGGTTTTCAACTAAGCGCTGCCGCACAAGCCAACAACAATGCCGAGCAGATGTTGAAATATAATGCCACAGAAAGCGCGCAAGAGCTGGTGAAGAAATTAAACACCATCCAAAAATATTTTGTGGAAGAAACAAGATTGGGGATTCCGATCATCGCATTTGATGAAGCGCTGCATGGGCTGGTGCGGGAAGGTGCTACCAGTTTTCCGCAGGCCATTGGTTTGGCAGCCTCATTCGACACTTTATTGATGAGTAAAGTTGCTACGGCTATTGCTACGGAGTCAAAAGCGCGTGGCATTCGCCAGATACTTTCTCCGGTTATCAACATTGCGACCGATGTGCGCTGGGGCCGGGTAGAGGAGACGTACGGTGAAGATCCGTTCCTTACCTCTGAAATGGGCGTAGCATTTGTGAGGCCCTTTGAAAAAATGGGCATCATCACCACACCCAAACATTTGATTGCCAACGTGGGCGATGGTGGCCGCGATAGTTATCCTATCCATTTAAATGAACGGTATCTGGAGGAAATTCATTTCCCACCTTTCAAAGCAGTATTCTCACGTGGTGGCACACGCTCTGTGATGACGAGTTACAACTCTTTGGATGGCGTGCCTTGTTCAGCCAATGACTGGATGTTGAATCAAAAGCTAAAGCGTGAATGGAAGTTTGATGGCTTTGTGATTTCAGATGCAGGTGCTGTAGGTGGTTCCCTGGTGTTACACAAAACATCTCCCGATTATGCAACCTCCGGTGCTCAAACCATCAATGGAGGATTGGATGTGATCTTCCAGACGGCCTACAAACACTATGAATTATTCTTGCCCGCCTTTTTGGATGGAAGAGTTGACGTGAAAAAGTTTGATGCTGCGGTAGCTAGGGTTTTGAAAGCAAAGTTTCAACTGGGCCTTTTCGAAAACCCTTATGTAAATCCTGATCTCTTGAAAAAGATTTCAACCGCTGAGCAAAAGAAGCTGGCCCGCGAAGCTTCGATCAAATCGATGGTGTTGCTGAAAAATCAAAATCATACGTTACCGCTTTCAAATCAAATTAAATCCATTGCCGTGATCGGCTCCGATGCCACGGAAGGGAGACTCGGAGGCTACAGCGGCCCTGGAAACGGTGTGGTAACCCTTTTACAAGGGATCCAAAAGCGAGCCGGAAACATCACTGTGAATTATGCATGGGGTGCCGATCGAAATGATACGGAATGGACGATTGTTCCTTCGGCCAATTTAAAAACAAGTGATGGTAAGAATGGATTGATTGCCACTTATTTTAAAAGTGTTGACTTGAGCGGAAAGCCGTTGATCACGCGCACCGATGAACAAATCAATTTCCACTGGACTCTTTTTGGTCCGGATGAGCAATTAGGAAACAGTTTTTATTCTGCGCGATGGGAGGGATTCATCACGTCTCCTGAAGAAGGCAAAATGAAAATTGGATTGGATGGCAACGATGGATTTCGTCTTTACATAAATAATCAGTTGTTGATCAATCGCTGGGAAAAACAAACGTATCGCACGGAATTGGTTGATTTTAATTTTGAAAAGAATAAATCTTATCCCATCAGAATAGAATTCAAAGAAACAGTTGGCAATGCACATGTGCGATTGATCTGGAATTTTGGAACAAAGAACGACCGGATGAAAAAAATAGACGAAGCAGTTGATGCAGCCAAACGTTCGGATGTGGCAATTGTGGTAGCCGGAATTCATGAAGGAGAATTTCAAGACAGAGCGTTGCTTTCGTTGCCCGGTCATCAGGAAGAATTGATTAATCGCCTTGCCGCAACGGGGAAACCTGTTGTGGTGGTGTTGGTAGGAGGCAGCGCCATTACCATGAACAGCTGGATGGATAACGTGAATGCAATATTGGATATCTGGTATCCGAGTGAGGAGGGAGGAAATGCACTTGCGCAGGCATTGTTTGGAGATGCAAGCCCCGCAGGACGATTGCCGATAACCTTCCCGATTCACGAAGCGCAATTGCCATTAGTATACAATCATAAACCCACAGGGCGTGGCGATGATTATCATAACATGAGCGGCTTACCTCTTTTTCCATTTGGCTATGGGTTGAGTTACACGGATTTTGCTTACGAAAATGCAAGACTTGACAAAGCAAAAATTGGAACCAATGAATCAACAACGCTTCGATTTGAAGTTACTAACACCGGAGCGATAATGGGTGAAGAAGTGGTGCAACTGTATGTGAACGATTTGTTGTCGTCAGTGGCACGGCCGGTGATGGAGTTAAAAGGATTTCAGCGCATCATGTTCAAACCTGGAGAAAAGAAAACAATTGAATTTAAAATTACACCTGAGATGCTGAGCATGCTCAATAGTGACATGAAAAAAGTAGTGGAGCCAGGTAAATTTAATTTGATGATTGGCAGCTCATCGAGAGATATCAGGTTGCTCTCGGAGCTGACGGTTGAGTAGGAGAGTGTCGGATTGCTTTGGGATTGTAGGTGTGGGTTACTGAGCTTTAAGAATAGTGCTTGGGAAAAGCAAAATAGTTCTCTATTCAAAATCTATCACGTCTCCCAGTATAGAGAACAGAGGATTTGGCGTTAAAACAGAGTTACAAAAAAAGAAAAGCACCCCTTTTTGAGGTGCTTTTAGTGTTTATGTACACTGGATTTGTGTATCAGTATCGATGATGCTGCTTAACTAAATTATTTTTTTTAATAAAATTGTATCGTCTTGTCGAGACTAGACAGATGTTAATTGTGAAAAGGCGCATTCGTTCCATTGCCCGTGTAGGTATTATTACTGATGTTGGGATAAGAAACATTATCATAGTAAATGGGATACTGACTGCAATTTGTAATCGTGCAATTGCTTATCGTAGGAAAGGTGTTTGTCGTGGAGTTTTCCACGTTATAAATAGCAATACCTACCTGTACTCCATTACCATTCACTTGACAATACTGAAGTGCTGTGTTGCTACCAAGACCACTTCCGTTAACGGTATTAACACCTGTTCCTTCCAGCATGATCAATCCTATATCGCTCTTCGTGGCCGAGTTGCTTTGGAAGATGATTGGATTGCTGCTGGTTCCGACAGCAACAAGCGCACCATTTACATTGGTTACAGGTCCATTCGATGAATATAACTCTCCAACGATGATGCTGCCATCCAGTAAAAATTTAGTTCCTGGCGCTATGGTAAGTGTTGCGAGAGATGTGGCATTTCCAACGTAAATGTTGGCTGGTAAATAATAATACACAGGCAGCGCGGGCCAGGTATAATCGCTCGTGATATTGTTGCCGTTTAAATAGACATAGACGTTTTTATTGCCGCTATACGTATTGTTGACTAGGGCAGCGATATTTCCTTGATCGTATAACATGATCGAGTAATTTTTACTTGCACCGAAGTCGTTGTTTTGGAACACACCAAACTGAGCACCTTGACTCAGCAAAAGATTCGTGCTGGTGTTACCCTTGAATGAACAGTTTTCCATGTTTAATGTTCCTGATGTCGATAGCAGAGCTCCAGCGGCAGCAGGATTATAAAAATTGGTGTATCTAAAATAAGTGTTTGACGAAGCGGCTTTTCCTAAAGGAATTGAATTCCATCCTGCGGTTGAATCAAGCGCGGTAAATATTACAGGATTACTTGCTGTACCATTCGTGATCAATGTATAAAGACTGCTTGACTGATAGGGTATTAAAGATGTTCCACTTTGAAATGCAAGCTTCACACCTGCATCTAATGTGAGTGTGTTGCCTGTACTACTCCCGATGTACAGATTTCCCTCAGGCACATAAGGGCAAGTAAGTCCGGTCCATTCAACATTTACTGAAATTGGGTCAATGGTTACCAACACACCTTTGCTCGTAATTTTATTCCCGGTTCCAATACTTCCTGCGGTACTTCCCGGAAGATGCATCGCATAATTGCTGATATTATGAATATAGTTATTGGTGAACAGAGTAAGCTTGGATGAGTTGTCAACCTCTACCGCATAGTTTGCGCTGTATCTGAACTCGCAATTAGCTATGCTCACACTACCTCCACCCTGAGCATTGAGCATTGGAAATTTACTGCCTACATTATCCTGGCCACCACCATATTCGAATATGCAATATTGAAAACTTGCTTGCGCATTACTTTGATAAACCACGATGTTTCCCCAATCTCCGGGTGCTGGTGAAGTTGCATTTGAAGTAAAAATAATGGGGGACGTTGATGTGCCATTAGCAACTATTGAACTTGCTCCAGGTGAGTTATAAATCGTGGCAGTTTGAATCAATGCTCCTGAGGCAAGTTTAACAGTAGCTCCCGGCATGATTGTTAGCGTAACGCCTTGGTCGATGTAAAGCGACCCAGATATAATATGGCATCCGCTTGCCCATGTTTCATTTTTCGTAATAACTCCCGTATGTGTAGAGCATCCAGATGTTCCGGTGCTCTGACTTTGAACTATGCCAACTGATTTAGTAGTTGATGCCGATTGACTGGTATTGCTTACCGTAAGTTTTACGGTGAACGTTCCCGCTGATTGATAGGTATGTCTTACGGTATCAACTGTCACTGTCGATGTTTTACCATCGCCAAAATCCCAAACATAAGATGTTGCTTTAGCGCACGAAGTAAACAAAAGAGATTGCCCTGTTGAAAGCGTACCACTTGGCAATGTGATGCAAGCTGTTAAAGTTGTTTGAGGAATAGGGTCATTATTTTTGCTGCAAGAAATGATAAAAATGATTAACGCGAGGGTAATAGACTGTTTGAGTTGTGATTTTATTTTTTTCATTGGGGGGTTAAAAACGGCCGCAATATATGTAGGCCGATTAATGAGTTTTAAACGATGTTTTGGGAACGATGTAAGTTTTTATCCTAAACTTTGTTAAAATATTCCGATGACATTCCTTGAAAGGAAGCGAACTTAAATTGAATGTCGTTCATCGACTATTCAGTCAGTTGATCTCTCTTCAAATAATTTTTTGGTGCTTTAGTCATGATGTAAGGTTAAAATGGGACAAGCAAACTCGTGGCGACTTTCAGAGAAAAAAATTGTGCCGATCAACTACAGTTATCACCAAACTTCTTTGGCGTTCTTTATAAAAAAAGGAAACATGAAGAATCGCGTTAGATTGTATATAATCACGGCTGATTGACGAAGCAAAAATCAGAATATTTGAAAGCACTATGACCATCAATTGATGTGGCTAGCGAATTAGGCTTTAAATACAACAATATTTTACGAAGCTATTCGAACCAAAAAAGTTGGTGTTACGCCAAATGAGTTCAGACATTTAAATTAAATAGAATTTCAAACAGTCTTTGATGGTATCTTTAGGGTGATACCAACTGATACTTATTTTCCTTTTAAGGCAAGCAGTTTACAAAATAAAATAAAAAAGCCTCTTTTTAGAGGCTTTTCAGATTTTCTGTGATCCCGCTGGGATCGTATATGATGATCCAATATTATTGTAGATCAGCAGCTTATCAAGTTTACATTTTACTGACGCACCGAATCACGAACCGCACATCTCAATTCAAGTAGAAGCAAACTCTATGTCAGTAAAGATACACAAGGAGTGGCGAGATGACTAAATAATGAACAAGTAAATTTTAATTAAGAAGGGAAATGATATCATGTTTTGGCAAGCCAGTATACTTACAGAATTCGTCAACAGTGATGAACTGATGCTCTTCTTTTGCTAAATGAGTTTTAATCCGCTTTAACAATTCTCTTCCATAGCGGTCCGTCTTGCCGGTGATACGCTGAATGTCTTTTGGATAGATTATTATTCGTTCAGTTCTCATACACTATCTATACTTCATCTCTGCCTTTGATGTGACAAAGCTCCGCAGTTAAAGTAAATCATTTTAGGAAATAACGGAAAAATATTGCGCAAGTATTCGTTCGCGGAAGTGCATTTTATGTCTGCATGATTTGATGAAATAAGTTTGAGCCTAGTTGCAACAACGGCTTAACCAGACTGTGCCGTGAACAGGTTGGACGACTTAAATTTTTAAATTAATGGCAAGACAAAAAGGAGTGATTAAACTTCAGGGGCAGATGGGAGGTGTGTCCTTTTATAGGTCTCAACAAGATGGATTTCTTGAGCGGGAGAAAGGTCGTGTAGATGCACCGCGAATCAAGAATGACTCAACCCTTGCTCGAACTCGTGAGAATGGTGCTGAGTTTGGACGTGCGGGGGCCGCTGGTAAGTGGTTGAGCACTGCTGTGCGCACGCTGATCATCACACCGACTGTCTCTTCTACATATGTGACGCGGCCCATGAGGAGCATC
>CAZNCO010000225.1:0-7132 GCA_964571345.1 uncultured Ohtaekwangia sp. | reverse complement strand
GTTTATTCCTCCATTGATTGCTCAGATCTGGAGAGATAGTGATGTGGGAGCGTATGTTGGATCTACGTTTGCAGATTTTACTTCGTGGCAGTATAACTTGCTGTTTGCTTCTCTGATTATCATCTTCACGTTCTTCTACACGGCAATTACTGTTCCTTCGAATGATATTGCTGATAACTTGAAAAGAAACGGAGGTTTTGTTCCTGGAATTAAGCCAGGGAAACAAACAGCTGATTTTATAGATAGTATTTTATCAAAGATTACATTACCAGGTGCAATATTCCTGGCGATGGTTGCCATCCTTCCTGCTTTTGCGGTGAAGGCTGGTATTACTCAGAATTTCGCGTACTTCTATGGCGGAACATCACTGCTGATTTTGGTGGGAGTTGTGCTTGACACACTCCAGCAAATTGAAAGCTATTTGTTAATGCGCCACTATGAAGGTATGATGAAATCGGGTAGAGTAAAAGGACGTTCTCAGTTTGCTGCGGCTTAAAGTTGAATGGTTCACTACAAGTCGGCACAGGAGGTAGAGATTATTAAACAAAGCGCTCAGGTTTTAGGAAAGGCGCATGCGGAAGTAGCAAAGGCGATAAAGCCCGGTGTGAAAACGAAAAAACTCGACCAGATTGCCGAGGAGTTTATAAGAGACCATAAGGGTCTGCCATCGTTCAAAAATTATCATGGCTTTCCAGCAGCTCTTTGCATCTCGGTCAATGACATAGTGGTGCATGGGTTTCCGGGAGAGTATGAGTTGAAAGAAGGTGATATTATTTCGATCGACTGTGGTGTGCTGTTAAATGGCTATCATAGTGATTCAGCTTACACCTATCCTCTGGAAGGTGTCAAGCAAGAAACGCTCGATTTGTTGAACCGGACTTACGAGTCACTTTATTTGGGAATTGCACAGGCGAAAGCCGGCAATCGGATTGGTGATGTGAGTTATGCGATACAGAGTTATGTTGAGGGATTTGGATACGGTGTAGTGAGGGAGTTGGTAGGCCACGGAGTAGGAAAGAGCCTGCACGAAGATCCTGAAGTTCCAAATTATGGACACAGAGGGAAGGGGCCAAAGATCAAAGAGGGAATGGTATTCGCCATCGAGCCGATGATCAACATGGGTACCAAGAAGGTAGTGCAGGAGAAGGATGGCTGGACCATTCGCACTTCGGATCATCAGCCATCAGCGCACTTTGAGCACATGGTGGCGGTATTCAAAGACAGGACTGAGATAGTAACGACACACGAGTATTTAGAAGAAAGTTATAGTTATAAGTGGCGAAACAAAAGTCGATAGAACAAGACGGAACAATTCTCGAGGCGCTCTCCAATGCAATGTTTAAGGTGCAGCTGGAAAATGGCCATGAGGTACTGGCGCACATATCAGGCAAGATGAGGATGCACTACATCCGCATTTTACCAGGAGACAAGGTAAGGTTAGAAATGTCGCCTTATGATTTGACGAAAGGCAGGATAACATTTAGATACAAGTAAGATATGAAAGTAAGGGCATCCATAAAAAAGCGCAGCGCTGAATGCAAGATCATCAGGCGCAAGGGCAAGTTGTATGTGATTAACAAGAAGAACCCACGTTATAAACAAAGACAAGGATAAAATATGGCACGTATAGCAGGTGTTGATATACCAGATAACAAGCGGGGTGAGATAAGCCTCACTTACATTTTTGGGATTGGACGGAGATCCGCTCAAAATATCTTAACCCAAGCCAATGTGGATTGGGATAAGAAAGTGAAAGATTGGAACGATGAAGAGTCCAACGCGGTTCGTGCCGTTATTGCTGAGAAATACCGGATTGAGGGTTCATTGAAATCTGAAATTCAGCTTAGCATTAAGCGTCTCATGGACATCGGTTGTTATCGTGGTCTGCGTCATCGTAAAGGCTTACCTGTTCGCGGACAGACAACCAAAAACAACGCACGTACTCGTAAGGGTAAGCGCAAGACCGTTGCGAACAAGAAGAAGGCAACTAAAGGTTAATTGAAACAATAATACTTTTCAAATGGCAACAGCACCAGTAGCAGAAAAGAAGAAAGATAAAAGCAAAAAGCGCACAGTAGTGGTTGAGGCAATCGGCCAAGCCCACATTCGTGCAACCTTCAATAACATCATCATTTCCTTAACGAACAGCACAGGTCAGGTAGTGGCATGGGCGTCTGCGGGAAAGATGGGATTCAAAGGTTCTAAGAAGAACACGCCTTATGCTGCACAGGTTGCAGCACAGGAGGCCGCCACTAAAGCTTTTGAGCAAGGCTTGCGCAAGGTGGAAGTGTTTGTAAAAGGGCCTGGCGCAGGTCGTGAGTCAGCGATACGTAGTATTGCAGCTTCTGGAATCGAAGTGATGCAGATTAAGGATATGACTCCGCTGCCACACAATGGTTGCCGTCCTCCTAAGAAAAGAAGAGTTTAATCATTTGAAAGAATAAGACAATGGCAAGATATACAGGCCCCAAAGTAAGGATATCCAGGAAGTTTAACGAACCTGTGATGGGCGAAAACAAAGCCCTTCAAAAGAAGAATTATGCCCCTGGCCAGCACGGTAAAACCAAAAAGAGAAAGCTCTCTGAATATGCAACTCAGCTTGCCGAAAAGCAGAAGGCAAAATACATTTATGGTGTGTTAGAGCGTCAGTTTGCGAACACCTTCAACAAGGCTTCGCGCAAGAAAGGTGTGACGGGTGAAGTTCTTTTGCAATTATTGGAGGCACGTTTGGATAATACTGTATACAGACTGGGTATTGCTCCTACCCGCAGAGCGGCTCGTCAGTTGGTGGTTCACAAACACATCCTTGTGAATGGAGATGTTGTTAATGTTCCATCGTTCACATTGAAGGCCGGTGATATCGTAGCTGTTCGCGAAAAATCCAAATCGTTAGAGACTATTACGAGTGCTCTTTCGGTAAATGGAGCAAAAAAATATAACTGGTTAGAGTGGGATGCTAAAGAATTTGAAGGTAAACTGATTAACCTTCCTCCTCGGGAAGATATTCCTGAAAACATCAACGAGCAATTGATCGTTGAATTGTACTCTAAGTAATTCTGAAACAAAACAAATTGATTATGTCAATATTAGCATTTCAAATGCCGGATAAAGTGGTGATGGAGAAGTCTGACGACTTCCACGGATTCTTCACTTTCAAGCCTTTGGAAAAAGGATATGGAGTAACGATCGGTAATGCATTGCGCAGGATTTTGTTGTCATCATTGGAAGGCCACGCAATCACTGGAATTAAAATTCCTGGTGTATTGCACGAGTTCTCTACTATTGAGGGAGTTGTGGAAGATGTGGCCGAGATCATTCTTAATCTCAAGCAGGTTAGACTGAAGAAGGTAGGAGAGACGAATGAGAGTAAGATCGTTGTTAATATCAAGAAGCAGAAGCAATTTAAAGCCGGTGACATTGCAAAGTTTACTTCGGGTTTTGAAGTGCTAAATGCTGACCATGTAATCTGTAATCTTGATGAATCAGCTCATTTCGAAATTGAATTGAATGTTGAGAAAGGTCGTGGATATTTGCCCGCTGAGGAAAACAAACCAAATGAGCAGGTATTTGGTTACATTCCCATCGATGCCATTTTTACACCTGTGAAGAACGTGAAGTATAGTGTTGAGAACACTCGCGTTGAGCAGAAGACTGACTACGAAAAACTTTTGATCGAAATTGAGACAGATGGCTCAATCCATCCGGAAGAGGCGTTGGAGGGTGCAGCATTCATTCTGATTCAGCACTTCCGCTTGTTCTCTGATAAATCAATCGAACTTGAAACAACTAAGGATAGTGAAGTTGAGCAGGTGGATGAGGAAATGCTTCACATGCGCAAGTTGCTTAAGACTCAGTTGCATGATCTTGATCTTTCTGTTCGTGCATACAACTGCTTAAAGGCTGCCGATGTTAAGACATTGGGAGACTTGGTTCAGTTGGATATTTCTGACATGATGAAATTCAGAAATTTTGGAAAGAAATCACTTGCTGAATTAGAACAATTGGTAGCAGAGAAGAACCTGACTTTTGGAATGGATCTCTCTAAATATAAATTAGACGAAGACTAATGAGACACGGTAAAAAAGTTAATCACCTAGGAAGAACAGCTGCTCACAGGCATGCACTTCTTTCCAATATGGCCTCTTCATTGATCCTCAATAATAGAATCACTACTACGGTGGCTAAAGCAAAGGAATTGCGCAAGTACGTAGAGCCTTTGATTACAAAAGCAAAAACGGATACAACACACTCTCGCAGAACTGTGTTCTCATATCTGCAAAATAAGGAATCTGTTCAGGCATTGTTTGGCGAAATAGCAGGACGCACAAATGAGAGAGCGGGTGGTTATACACGCATCATTAAATTGAGCGATGGACGTTTGGGAGATGCCGCTGACATGTGTTTGATGGAGTTAGTTGACTTCAATGATCTTTACAAGAAGGATGGAGCGGCTAAGAAGTCTAAGACACGCAGAGGCCGTAAGGGCAAGAAAGAAGAAGGTGCTACTGATACAACGGCTGCCGCAACAGAAACCGTAGAAGAAGAGAAGCCTAAGAAAGCTGCTAAGAAGGCAAAGAAGGCCGAATAATATTACTTTTAGAAGATTGTAAGAAGGATTGAGCCATTGGGTCAATCCTTTTTGCTTTTACATACCGCACGGACACTTTTAAGATGCTACAGGTGCGGAATTCTCCTTATTATGTGCTAGAGTACAACCGCCTACAACCAAAAAAATCAACTCTAAATAATACAGATATTTCCGCGAAATAATTTTTTATCAATTTTTAAGGAAGGTAAATTAATATCTTGTAATTCGAGCTAAAGATTCGGATTTATGAGCTGAAGAGGTGGGGCAGTGTAAGGCTTCCTTTACTTCAATCGGGCGTGCTGAATAATATTAAGGTTAATCGTCACGTTCAATTTGAAATAAAGAAGGTAGCAAAGGGATGAATGCCGTTGTGTTAGATAATATGTTAAACCAAATCATCAATTTATGAAAGTGGCTGATAAAACCTCTAATGCATTCTTTAGTGCATTGAAAGAAAGAGTTGATAGGTATTTTGATGAAAACAGATTGGCTACTTCAGGTGGAAGAAAGCTATTTCTCAAAAGCGCTTTGCAAACCCTGTCTGCAGTATCATTATATATCTTGCTGGTGTTTTTTACACCCGCTACCTGGATAGGTATCGTATTTGCTGGTGTGCTGGGGGTTAATCTTGCGGTGCTTGGATTCAATATTATGCACGAAGGAGGGCACCAATCTTTTTCAAAACATAAATGGCTAAACTCGGTTGCAGGTTATTTTCTAAATGCGCTGGGAGGGAATATTTATTTCTGGAAGGTGAAGCATAACGTGAATCACCACACGTTCACGAATATTGAAGGAATTGATTCTGATATAGATGTGAGGCCGTTTATGCGTCTTCACCCTAATCAACCTAGGTTGGGTATTCATCGTTACCAACATATCTATTGGGGAGTGCTCTATGCGGTATCATACTTGGCTTGGGTGTTTTATGATGATTTTGTGAAATACTTCAGAGGAAAAATTGTTCCGAATATGAAGCCGTTGTCATTGTCACTTAGGGAACACATTGTTTTTTGGGTTACCAAGCTTTTTTACGTGGCTGCATTTATTTGTATACCCGTATTTTTTTTAGGATGGGTTAAAGCGATAGTTGGTTACCTGATTGTGAATATTGTTATTGGGCTCTTTATCAGCATCGTGTTTCAACTTGCGCATGTGGTAGAAACAACTGACTTTCCCACAGAGAAGAGACTGGAGAAAGATTGGGCGGTTCATCAGATATGTACCACTTCGAATTTTGCTACGTCCAGTAAGCTTATGTTTTGGTTGTTAGGAGGCTTGAATTTTCAAATTGAGCACCATCTCTTTCCAAAGATCAGCCATATTCATTATCCACAAATCAGCCGGATCGTAAAAGAGACATGCAAGGAATTTAATGTTGTTTACCACGAGTATTCAACAATGGTTGATGCAGTTATCTCTCACGTTATGTATCTCCGCAAAATGGGAGCCGCATAGATAAATAAAAAATAAAAAAGCACTGATTTTTGATCAGTGCTTTCATTTGGGTGCCCAGGACTGGACTCGAACCAGCACACCTTGCGGCACTACCCCCTCAAAGTAGCGTGTCTACCAATTTCACCACCTGGGCATTTTAATTGGAGGGATAGAAATCAGGTGGCAAAAGTAAGACGTTTTTGCAAACTTTGCCAATCACTTTGCTTCCACTTTTTTGCCCGGAGCCTTTTGAGATAAATATTTTAGCATCCGGTCATATTCAGTGTGCTCCTTATGGCTGGCCACTATTTTTTTTCCATCATCAAACAGTATTTGAAGTTCTTTGAAGTTTGAGTTTTTTCCGGTTTTTACTTTGTTCTCTGCCCAGGCAATGATATTTGCCAACGAATACTCCCGAAACTTTCTTAAAACAGGAAGTCGTACGCTTATCTTATTGTTCCCCATCTGTATTACCTGGTATCGGATAAAAATCTTATATATAACAAACGACCCCATGGGAATCAACAATGCCAGAATCAGATAATTGTACCACATAGGGTTAGCATCAAGGCTGATGGCCAACACATTCATCACAATGACCACTATGGTGATCACGAGGAATAATGAAAACGATAGGATAGTTCCGGTTTGGGGTTTTGAAATAATCAAAGCTGAACAATTATATTAATAAGAGCCGAGAATGGGATTTGAACCCACGACCTGCTGATTACGAATCAGCTGCTCTACCCCTGAGCTACCTCGGCTTATTTTCGCTGTAAAATTATAATTATTCCTAAAAAGTATAAATTGGCATTATGCTTTCAAAAAAATGTAAATACGCCATTCATGCCTTGGTATACTTGGCGGATCGATACCAGCAAGGGCCCGTTCATATTCAAGAAATCGCTGAAAAAAGGCATATTCCTAAAAAATTTCTCGAAGCTATCCTGTTGGAGCTTAGAAACGCCAAAATATTACTAAGCAAAAAGGGGAAAGGTGGGGGATATTACCTTTACAAAAAGCCATCTGAGGTTAATTTGATGGAAATCATTCGTTTGATGGATGGGGCGATAGCGCTGCTACCTTGCGTGTCGTTAAATTATTATG
>CAZNCO010000224.1:0-7146 GCA_964571345.1 uncultured Ohtaekwangia sp. | reverse complement strand
CTTATTACCAAATACTTAATGCCTTTCAATCTTCTTAAGTTAACGACTATGGTGTGGCAACCAACAGGTGAGAAGTCCCATCACCTGGTGTAAAATTCACAGAAACAGAACTGCTACTTACGCTTAAAAAACTGACGTTACTTGATTGAACATTCGGTGAGCTTGCCAGCGTAATATGATTGCTAAAATTACTTGAAGCGCTCTCATTGTAATTTTCAGAGCCACCCGAACCATTAACTTCAAAAACTTCAAAGTAATAAACCGTTTCCGGAGAAAGCCCGGTAACTGAAACTGGTCCATTCCCAATGCCAACAACATAATTTCCAGAACCGATTTGCGAGCCCGCACCAAACAAATTGCTAGCAGTATAGCTTACTCCGTCCACGGGAACACTATTCACTTGGTTGCCAATTCTGGCCAAGATTATTCGCGATGTACCATTGCCGTTTGAAAAATTTAAGCTCAATGAATTTGAAGTAACGTTGCTGAAGGATAAACTATTTGCCTGCACAGTGGGTTGTGTCGCCAATGTTGTTTGATAATTTGGATTATTTGTAGCTGATGAAGTTGCATACATTTCGGCACCCGGTGTCCCGGCATATTCATAAATCTGAACATAATAGATGGTGCCGGGTAACAATTTGGTTACGGTCACAGTACCGGCCGTTCCATTCATAACAATATACCCTGTACCCAGCGCACTTCCACTTCCAAAATTTGCATTGCCACTATATGTTTGTCCGTTAACCGGATCCGCAAGCAAAGGAGACCCGGCATTTACAGACACTAACCTCGCTGTTCCACTTCCTGCTGTAAAACTAACAGTTAATGACGTAGTGTTTTGCAAAGAAAAAATAATGTTGGTCGCTTGGGTTGATGGCACTAAAAATGGAGTTGTAACAGAAATCGTGTTTGAATATGAAGAGCTGCCGGTTGAGTTAAGAGCTCTGACGCGATAATAATATTTGCTTCCAAAGTTGAGCGCGTTAACTGCGTAGCTTGTAGAATTACCAGCATCCACATCGTTATGAATTTTGTTTGTGAAAGTGTTATCAGTGGCAACATCGATACGATATGAAGTGCCGCCAACTACAGAACCCCAATTGGCTATAAAAGAACTTGCTGTTATGGAACTCGCTGTCGTGGCAATGGGATCTGCCGGAAGCACTCGCACCGTAATAGTGGTTGAATTACTAGATGTGCCTGCTGCATTAGTTGCCCTTACTCGATAATAGTATGCAACTCCGCTTGATACCCCAGATACAATCACGGAGTTTGAAGCTATTGACAGGTTGTTGTAAGAAGACCAAACAGAAGTAAATGCCGCATCGCTGGCAACATCAATAAAGTATCCGGAGGCACCTGGTACCGATGACCAGTTAGCAGTGAACGATGTCTGTGTAATCACGGTCGCAGCCAATGCAATTGGAGCCACTGAAATTGTGATTTGTGAAATAGTGTTGGAAGAGGATGAGGTTCCTGCAGCATCAAACGACCTTACCTGATAATAATAAGTAACACCGGCTGAGAGCCCGGTGACAGAAACAGAATTAGATATTACCGACAGATTATTAAAACCTGAAACGAAACTTGTAAACGCTGCATCAGTTGCCACATCAATAAAATATTTTGACACGCCAGTTACCGCATTCCAATTCGCAGTGAAACTTGTTTGGGCAACAGAAGTAGCCGCAGTTGCTACTGGGATTGCAGTAGATGTGACCTGTGAAATTATATTAGATGAACTCGATGGCCCGGCTGCATTTTGCGCTCTTACCTGGTAGTAGTAAGTAATCCCAGCACTCAAGCCTGTAATTAAAACAGAATTCGATCCCACCAACTTGTTGTTATACCCCGAAACAAAACTTGTAAAGCCTGAATCGGTTGCCACGTCAATGAAATACCCTGTTGCACCTGTTGAAGTATTCCAGTTTGCTGTAAAATTCGCTTGAGTGATTGAGGTTGCCGCAGTGGCAATCGGTGCTGCAGGAATTGTTATCTGAGATATTACATTCGAGTAGGTTGAGCTTCCTACGCTGTTAATTGCTCTCACACGATAATAATAAATCACTCCTGAGCTAAGTGAACTAGCAGTATAATTTGTAAGCATACCAACATCGATATCATTGTAAACCTTAACGGTAAATGCATTGTCAGTCGCAATATCAATTCGATAAGAAGTTGCTCCACTCACTGCTGTCCAATTAGCTACAAACGAACTTGATGTTACTGAATTGGCAGCTATTGCTACCGGGTTGGCCGGAAGTGTTTGGGCAGCGATTGTTAATGAATTTCCTGACGTGCCAGCGGCATTCGTTGCTCTGACCCGGTAGTAATAAGTAGTACCGTTCGACAGTCCAGAAACAACAGAGGAGTTCAAAGCTGCCGAAACACTATTATAAGAGGTAAGAATAGATGTGAATGCAGCATCTGATGCTACATCGAGATAATACCGTGTGGCTCCGGTTACGGCCGACCAATTGGCAGTAAAGGATGTTTGAGTGTTGACTGTCTCCTCTAAAGCAGTTGGATCGGCTGGAATTGTTATCTGGGAAATCGTATTAGAAGAAGGTGATATCCCTCCGGCATTTGCACTTCTTACCTGGTAATAATACGTAGTACCCGATGAAAGACCCGTCACTAAAATGGAATTAGAAGCTACTGACTTATCACTATAGCCTGAAACGAGACTACTAAAACCGACATCTATAGCCACATCAATAAAATAGCTTGACGCACCAGTCACAGTGTCCCAATTTGCACTGAAGCCAGACTGAGCAATCGCTGTAGCTGGCGTAGCGGTAGGCGTTGAAGGTATGGTAAGAATGGTAATTGCCGAAGAATTTCCGGAAACCCCTGATGCATTGAACGACCGAACTTGGTAGTAATAGGAAGTTCCAGGTGACAAGCCTGAGACTAAAATTGAGTTATTGGTTACCACCAAATCACTATAACCTGAAACAGGTAACGTAAATCCGGGATCTGTAGCTACATCAATGTAATACCCATCGGCCCCAGCAATTGTATTCCAATTTGCCACGAAACTGTTTTGTGTGACAGTACCTGCATCCGTAGCGGTTGGATCAGCTGAGATAGTCAGTTGCGAAACAACATTAGATGAAGGCGAATCTCCGGAAGCGTTTGTTGATCTAACTTGATAGTAATAGGTAGTGCCCGGAGAAAGACCGGCAACGGAAATTGAAGTTGAAGAAACTGATTGATTATTAAAGCCTGAAACAAAACTAGTAAAGGCTGCATCGGTGGCTACATCTATAAAATAACCGGTCGCTCCAGTAGCTAAATACCAATTTGCAGTAAAGCTGGTTTGCGAAACAGATGTGGCTGCCATAGCTACAGGAGTCCCAGAAATTGTAAGCACACTAATCGCTGACGAGTTTCCTGAAACGCCACTAACATTACCGGCTCGCACCTGATAATAATAAGTCGTTCCCGGAGAAAGCCCGGATACAAGAACTGAATTGGTCGTTACCGCGAGATCATTATAGCCCGAAACAAAAAACATGAAACCGGGATCGGTAGCAACATCGATAAAGTAATTGTCAGCGCCAACTACAATATCCCAATTAGCAGTAAAATTGGTCTGGCCGACAGCCGAAGCTGAAGTTGCATTAGGTGCTGACGGAACTTGGGCGAGGGATCTTATTCCCAAACACAAACTAGCCGAGAAAAAAAGCGAAGCACCGTTAAACCACCATTTGATTAAAGCCAACGACATAGAAAAAAAACTTTAATTTCCTTCCCGGATTTTATAAAACTCCGCTATTCCTGGTAACCTCGCAAAGACACATTCGGGCTAGATTAGAACTTTTATCTGTCATTTTTCTCCAGCGCCCGAAAGAAGGAATCAAGTTGATAAACCCCTTGGCCAAGTCAACTTTGTAAAATAAATACGTTAAATGAGCTCCGAAAAAATCCTGAACTCACTTAATGTAATTTCTATCTAATATGGCATTGCAAAATCCTTCTTGTAAGTCGAGATGAACTCTTCCAAACCGAGCGCCCCCTTATCTCCTTCACCGTGTTTGCGTACAGACACTTTATTTTCATTGGCCTCCTTCTCTCCTACTATAAGCATGAAAGGTATTTTATTAACTTCCGCATCGCGGATTTTCCTGCCAATCTTTTCATCACGGTCATCTAATTCTCCACGAACATCAAACTCCTTAAGCTTATTGACAACTCCTTGTGCGTACTCATTGAACTTTTCAGAAATCGGGAGAACTGCAAACTGAACTGGTGACAACCATAGTGGGAAGTTTCCACCGCAGTGTTCGATCAATACGGCTACAAAACGTTCCATTGATCCAAACGGAGCACGATGAATCATCACTGGGCGATGCCGTTGGTTATCAGATCCCACATATTCCAACTCGAAGCGATTTGGTAATTGATAATCTACTTGTATAGTTCCCAACTGCCAGCTTCTTCCAAGCGCATCACGCACCATGAAGTCAAGTTTTGGTCCGTAGAATGCCGCCTCGCCCTTCACAGCTATTGTTTTCAATCCGCGTTCATCAGCGGCTTCCTGGATCTCGCGCTCAGCCCTTTCCCATAGTGCATCTTCGCCTATGTATTTCTGTTTGTTCTCCGGATCCCGCAGCGAAACCTGTGCAGTATAGTTTTGAAAATCAAGTGCCTTAAAAATCATCAGCACTAGATCAATCACTTTCACAAACTCTTCCTTCACCTGATCAGGCCTGCAAAAAATATGTGCATCATCTTGCGTAAATCCACGCACACGTGTCAACCCATGGAGTTCTCCACTTTGCTCATAACGATATACCGTTCCAAATTCAGCAAGGCGAATCGGTAAGTCTTTATACGACCTTGGCTTCACCTTATAAATCTCGCAGTGATGCGGGCAATTCATCGGCTTCAACAAAAACTCCTCATTCTCATCAGGTGTGTGAATGGGCTGAAATGAATCTTTGCCGTACTTTTCGTAATGGCCAGACGTAACATACAACTGTTTACTACCGATATGAGGGGTCACAACGGGATCATAGCCTGCCCTGATTTGCGCTTTGCGCATAAACTGCTCCAATCGTTCGCGCAACACAGTTCCCTTGGGAAGCCAAAGTGGCAAACCCTGCCCTACTTTATCTGAAAACGCGAAGAGTTCCAATTCTTTTCCCAACTTTCGATGATCGCGCTTCTTCGCTTCTTCCAGCAAATGCAAATACTCTTCAAGTTCTTTCTGCTTGGGAAAAGTGATACCATAAATGCGTGTAAGCATTTTATTCTTTTCGTCACCGCGCCAATAGGCACCAGCAATATTCAACAACTTTACAGCCTTGATGGGGCCAGTTGATGGAATGTGTGGTCCACGACACAGATCAACAAAATTTCCTTGTTGATAAAATGTAATGGAACCATCTGCTAATCCATCGATCAACTCCAGTTTGTATTCATCCCCCTTCTTTGAGAAATAGTCGAGGGCTTCTTTTTTGGTGACATCTCTTCTCACGAAAGTGGAATTAGCTTTAGCAAGCTCGACCATTTTTTTCTCAACAGCCTTTAGCTCCTCATCACCAAATGGTTTGCCACCAAGATCAACGTCATAATAGAATCCGTTCTCAATAGGCGGACCTATTCCAAACTTTACGCCTGGATAAAGAGCCTCCAACGCCTCAGCCAATAAGTGAGCTGACGAATGCCAAAAAGCATACTTCCCGCCTTTGTCATTCCAGGTGAAAATCTTAATCGAGGAATCTTTCGAAATTTCTCTCGATAAATCCCATATTTCACCATTCACTTCAATTGACAGGGCATTGCGCGCAAGACCTTCACTGATGCTTTGGGCAATTTCAATCCCCTTTACAGGACCTGGATATTCTTTAATCGATCCATCTGGCAAGGTAATCCTAACACTCATTGTACAAAATTGAATTGCAAATATGCACCTGAATTTTCAGAACCTCAAAAGAGAAATGTTTCTATAAAGGGCTGACCGTAGAACTTCTCGATTCTTGAGGTCGGTCTGCACCCTTACGGGGGAGTTTCACCACAAACGTAGTGACGGATGAATCTCTTGTAGGAGTGTAAGAAATATTGCCTCCATTTACCCGGATAAAATAAGCGGTCATGGCCAGGCCCAGTCCGGTGCCTCGCTCACCAGCAGTACCTTCTGAAGAAGGCATTTGGTAGGTAAATAGTTTTTCGGCTTCCTTGGCGGGAATGGGGATACCCTCATTCGAAATTTGTATTTCAAGATATTCCTTATTGGTTTCGCCCTTAATGCGAACCTCTGTGCCCGGCTTTGCAAATTTTACTGCATTGGAAATGAGATTACGCAAGGCAATGCGGATCATATCTTCATCTCCATTGATTAGAACCGAAGGATGATCTATTTTAATTAAAACCGTTTGTCCTTGGCAGTTAGATCGTAAAGATCTGTTACTTCGTTTAGCAATTCAAAAACATTCACATCTTTTGAATCAGGCACAAATCCATCCATTTGAGAATGCGACCATCTCAACAGGCTTGACAAAAGATGAGTGGTACCATTCAATTGGTAGCTTATTTTTTCAATCAAAGGTTTAGCATCATCATCTTTTAATTTTCCTTTCACCTGCAAACTCACAAGTGCAGACAAGGAGTGAATCGGTGAGCCAAGGTCGTGTGACAAGATTGAAATAAGCTTACTTTTTTGCGCATTCAGATCTTCCACCATTTTTTTCTGCTGCATTAGGGCGCAGAATTGCAAAAAATTATCTCTCCGCCTTTTTTCGAGTACCACACCGACAATCAAAATATAGATCAATTGGGCTACGGCATGCGGATACTGGCTGATATAAAAAGGATCTTGTCTCACCAGTTGCGAGTAAAGTATAAAAGCAACTAGGCAAATAATATTAAGGATCAGTGCATGGCGAAATCGAAGGCCGCTAGCAGTTACAACTAGCACAAATATCAAAAACAACAAATTACTGAGGTAATATGCAGGCATTCGGGCAAACGTAGCTGTGACCATGGCTGATCCAAAATTGATAATAGCGATCAGCGCAATCAACCACTGGATGAAAGTTGAACTAACCTGGCGTAAGTAAGTAGTTGCTAAAATGAATACAGCTGTTGCTAATACAAATGCTCTGGTAAAAACAACAATAGAAAACTCTACATCCC
>CAZNCO010000223.1:0-7148 GCA_964571345.1 uncultured Ohtaekwangia sp. | reverse complement strand
GGACAACATGAGGAAAAGCTACCAGTTCAGGTCACAACAAGTACAAGCACTTACTCAATCTATTGATATCTCAACACGTCTTTTCAAATCTGCAAGAGCAGACTATATGGAAGTATTGCTCACACAGCGCGATGCGTTAGAATCAAAGTTTGAATTGGTTGAAACCAAAAAGCAACAGATGAATGCGATGGTAAATATTTACCAGGCGCTCGGTGGCGGATGGAATTAAAACAACACCAGTTTGCTTCGACCTTAATCCGACACTTGATTAACGAAGAAGCTAACGTGTAACATTGTAATTCTCAGAGGTATGAAAAACCTGGAGTTTTATAGTAAGTATAAGACCAGTTATCCCCCACTTGTTAGTCCTTTTTTTTCGAAGGAAAATTGGTGGCGAATTGGTCTTATCACACTTGTTGCCGTGCTAATTGAGCCATTAATTATGTACAAGCACCAACGGTCAGTTCCACTTTCCTTCGATTATTACCTAAGGTTAGTTGGATATTTCGTAGCGATTGTTGTGCCGTTTGTGCTATTTCTTCTTTGGATCAACTGGCGTGAGTCGTTAAAGCGAAGCCGAGGATACGGTTGGGTGGGAAAATTTGAAGTGATTGATAAACAATCATCTTTTGTGTTTTGTTACTTGTTGCTCTCGCCTGGAATCAAGAATACTCTAAAGGTCAACCGTGCAGTATTTCATAAAATTAGAATTGGAGATGTTGTTCAAATCCGCAGGGATGCTCTTGGAAGTCTAGAGGAAATAAGCCGGGTTAATAATTTCTCAAGTAGAGTGGCTAAAGCTGCTACTAAGCGCAATTCTAAAACCGCAGAACCCGAAACGCCCAACAGTCTCGAAGCTTTTGAATAAGAAAGTTCTTTGTAGTTCTTTGTTTGACACAAAGAACTTTCTTATTTCCTAACGTTATTCAGGTTGGGCAGCTGTAGTGGCAAGGAGTGTCTCCTCTATTACTTGCTTAAAAACATTTTTCGGAAATGCTCCTGGTTGCATCGCAGGCATACCTTCTTTGGGAATAAATAAAAAAGTTGGTATGCTTCGAATACCAAAAACTTCGGAAAGTTCTTGCTCTATCTCCGTGTCTACTTTGTAAATAATTAACCTTCCTTCATATTCTTTTGATAGCTCCTCTAAAACAGGTGCGACCATTTTGCAGGGCCCGCACCAGTCCGCATAAAAGTCAATGATTGCTGGTAGGTTGCCAAGATACTTCCACTCTTTTTCCACCGTGTAGTCGAAGATATGTTTCTTGAATTCCTCGGTCGTAATTTTCTTTGTCATAAAAGCGATTGAAATTTGATGCTACAAAGTTCTGAAGGAAATTTTAAAGTATCGGTGACTATAATCACACAGATGTTGAATACCTCAAAAATCACTTTGAAACTATAAACCGTTTTTTCCGCTTTGAAAATTCGGGGATGAAGAATTTTAAAAGATTCATTTTTTAAATCACTTTTGTAAAGTGCTTAAGGTTAAAAATCACTCAATCATCACGAAAAGACAAGTAGAATGATTAAAATGGAACAAACGATGCGCTGGTTCGGGCCGAATGACCCCGTAAGCCTTCGCGATATTTTGCAGGCAGGTTGCACGGGTGTTGTAACTGCATTACATCAAATTCCTGTGGGCGAAGTATGGTCACGTAAAGAAATCCGGAAACGCAAAGAAGTTATAGAAACAGCTGGGCTCACTTGGACCGTAGTAGAAAGTTTACCAGTTCATGAAAATATAAAAAAGCGGTCTGGAAATTTTAATGAGCTTATCAATAAGTACAAAGAGAGTCTTCGAAATGCAGCAGCAGAGGGTCTCAAAGTTATAACATACAACTTTATGCCAATTCTCGACTGGATGCGTACCGATCCTGAATTCGAATTGAAAGATGGAAGCAGAGCTCTTCTGTTTGAGCGTTCTTCTTTTGTAGCTTTTGATCTTTTCATGCTAAAGCGCCCAGGGGCAGAGCATGCCTACAGTAACGAAGAAATTCGGAAGGCAGAGAAACGTTTTGAACAAATGTCAGTGGCGCAAAAAGAAAGATTATACCGAAATGCATTACTCGGATTACCAGGAAGTGATGAGCGGTTCACAGAGGAACAAGTCCTTCAAGCTATTGCGAGCTATGATGGTATTGATGCACGTAAACTGAAAGAGCATTTGTTTTATTTTCTGCGTGAAATATCGCCCGTAGCGGAGGAAGCAGGATTGAAGCTCGCGATTCATCCGGATGATCCCCCCTACTCTATTTTAGGGTTGCCGCGAATTGTCAGCACAGATGAGGACTTGAATGACATCCTGGAAGCGTCACCGGAAAGTGCAAATGGCCTTTGTTTCTGCACAGGCTCCCTTGGTGTGAGAAAGGAAAATGATTTACCGGCAATGATTCGCAAATACGGAGAGAGGATTCATTTTCTTCACCTGAGAAATACAACCCGAGATGCAGAAGGAAATTTCTATGAAGCAAATCATCTCGAAGGAGATACAGATATGGCGGAGGTAGTGAAAGAAGTATTGCTCATCATGAAACGAACCAATCGGAGCATTCCGATGCGACCGGATCATGGGCATCAAATGCTCGATGACTTGAATAAAAAAACATACCCAGGATATTCAGCTATTGGGCGGATGAAAGGATTGGCTGAATTGCGCGGTTTGGAAGAAGGTATTTCAAAATTTATTTGATTACATGGCATCAAAAGAATTCTTGAGCAACAACTTTTTATTAGAAAGTGACGAAGCAATTCATCTGTACACTGAGTATGCCGCTTCCGTGCCTATCCTTGATTATCATAATCATCTAAGTCCAAGAGATATCGCTCAAAATAGAAAATTTAGTAACCTAACCGAGGCTTGGCTGGATGGCGATCACTACAAGTGGCGGGCTATGCGTATTAATGGAATTGCAGAAAAATATTGCACCGGAGATGCTTCACCGGAGGATAAATTTCTGGCTTGGGCTCAAACAATTCCGTATACGTTAAGAAACCCGCTTTACCATTGGACACACTTGGAGCTGAAAAGATATTTTGGCGTAAACAAGTTATTGAATAACAATAATGCGAAAGATATCTATGACGAATGCTCAACGCTTCTGCAGCAAGATTCATTTTGTGTTCAGGCTCTGCTTAAGAAAATGAACGTTGAAATTGTTTGTACCACGGACGATCCTATTGATAGTTTGGAATATCATGAATCATTTGCACTTGAAGATACGGGATTAAGCATGTATCCAACCTTCCGGCCCGACCGGGCATTTTTGTTAAATGATATTGAAACCTATAATTTCTATATCGATCAACTCAGTAACGTGGCTCAAATTCCTATTAACACCTTTGACGATTTAATAGAAGCGCTTAATAAGCGGATGCTTTTCTTCAATAATTTGGGCTGCAGAAGTTCTGATCACGGAATCGACTTTCTTTATTTTGATAACCATGCCTTATCCGAGGCACCTTACATTTTCAAAAAGGCAAGGCAGCGCATCGAACTATCAATAAATGAAAAGTTGGCATTGAGATGCGCTATTCTTCTGGAACTCTGCAAAGGCTATCATCAACTTGGTTGGGTTCAGCAATTTCACTTGGGTGCAATGCGCGGCAATAATACTCGCATGAAACGAATGCTGGGAGCCGACACAGGGTTTGACTCTATCGGTGAATACCAGCAAGCTGAACACCTTTCAAGGTTTCTGGACTCGCTGGATAAATCAGATCAACTGGCGAAGACGATTCTTTACAACTCCAATCCTGCACATAATGAAGTTTTTGCCTCCATGGTGGGAAATTTCTGTGATGGCACCATTCCCGGCAAAATTCAATATGGTGCTGGCTGGTGGTTCCTCGATCAAAAAGATGGAATTGAGAAGCAACTAAATGCCCTTTCAAATATGGGATTACTCTCACGCTTTGTAGGCATGGTCACTGACTCAAGAAGTTTTCTATCGTTTCCTCGCCACGAATACTTCCGGAGAATACTCTGCAATCTGATTGGGAACGACATAGCCCATGGAGAATTGCCTGGTGATTTTGAACACATTGGCAAAGTCGTGCAGGGTATATGTTACTTTAATACTAAGAATTATTTCAATTTCTAAATCTAGTATTTCAGCGGATCCGTTCCAAAAATTCTCATTCGCCTGTCTGACTCTGTCTGCCTTGCCAAAAATTTCTGAAGTAAATCAAAATGAATTTTATGTCTTTTAGGATGTTCTGACGAACGAATTTCTTTCCTTGAACTCTTTTCTTTTTCTGTGAAAGTGGTCGTTTCCATAGTAAAAAATGATTTGGACTTGTTGGCCCAAAAATGGCCCCGAAACAGCTCCAATTCAATGACGAAAATTTAAGCATGAAATGATTGGCATCATTCTGTAAATTACGATAGCTCAGCATCGAGTTTGTGAGTAAGATATTCTTGTTCCGTTTTACTAAGGATAGAAGCATGTTTCTTAGTTCTGGAAGTTGTCCTTGCAATCGATTCTATTTTATGGCACCTATATTGGTGTTCACTTGGCCTATCGATTGTGAAGAAATATGTTCTTGCTTTGAACGGTAAAGTCTGGTGCGAAAATGACGAAAGCAAAGGTTCGAGCTTCATCGTTGAATTTCCTATTTAACGAAGTCCTCATAACAGACCGTAATTTTAAAAATCATTCCACAACTAACGTGTAGTGATTTTTGCCGAGTGCCTAAAATCAAAAACCGATATGACTTTTATCATTAGCCACTGCATTAACACTGGCGTACTTTGATGCAGCAGCCAAAGTGCCGCAAAATAATCGCGGACAATAAAGTGGCAAAAGAATCAAATGACACTTCCTGCAAACGTTTCAAAATTTCTTGAAGAAACAGGTGAAATCAGTCGGTTTGTGGGGCGCTTCTTCCATGAAGGCTTTCGGCCCCGATACGAGTGGAGTGAATTGATACGCCAGGCTTTTTTTATCGGTTACAAATCTCTTTCTCTAGTAGGTATTACTGCATTTATCATGGGGCTTGTGCTTACCATACAATCGCGCCCAACACTGGTTGAATTTGGAGCAGAGTCCCTCCTACCAAACATGGTTTCCATTTCCCTTGTCCGGGAAATTTCACCTATGATTACCGCACTTATTGCTTCAGGCAAAATTGGCTCCAGCATCGGTGCCGAGCTGGGGTCCATGAAGGTGACTGAACAAATAGACGCCATGGAAGTATCAGGCACTAACCCATTTAAGTTTTTGGTAGTAACCCGGGTGGTTGCTGCGACACTTATGCTTCCTATTCTTTCTCTTTGGGCCGATGCAATTGCTATTTACGGAGGATACCTAGGTGTAAATATAAAAGGTGTTGTAAGTTGGAATTTATATTGGACCCAAGTATTCAATGCCCTTTCTTACAGTGATCTTGTCCCATCATTGATTAAGACTTTTTTCTTTGGTTTTACCATCGGAGTAATAGGTTGTTATAAAGGATATAATTCAGAAAAGGGAACAGAAGGTGTTGGAAACTCTGCTAACTCTGCCGTGGTGGTTTCCTCGTTGTTGATATTTGTTCTCGACCTCATAGCCGTTCAAATCACCGATCTTTTAGGATTAACATAAACGACTTGATATGCCAGTCGCTTCTACTGAAGTTGTTTTAGAAATCAAAAACTTATGCAAGTCATTCGGCAACAATCACGTACTAAATCAATTTGAGGTAGATCTCTTCAAGGGAGAAAACCTGGTAGTATTGGGAAAATCAGGATCTGGGAAATCGGTACTCATCAAATGCATCATCGGGTTGTTGAAGCCGGACTCCGGTTCAATCAATGTTTTCGGTCAGGATGTACTCTCGCTGGAGCATGAGGACCTAGACAAAGTGCGCATGAAAATTGGATTTCTCTTTCAAAGCAATGCGCTGTATGATTCGATGACCGTTCGCGAAAATCTGGAGTTCCCTCTAAGGAGGCACCTGCTCAAGAAAGACCTCGATCGGATCAAAACAGACGAGCTTGTGATGGAAGCATTGCACAACGTAGGCCTGGAGCATACGGTAGATATGATGCCAGTAGAACTTTCCGGAGGCATGCGAAAACGTATTGCCCTGGCCCGTACTTTAATTTTAAAGCCAGAGATCATTTTGTATGATGAGCCCACAACGGGCCTTGATCCCATCACGTCCAAGGAAATTATTCTACTCATGTTGGATATTCAAAAAAAATATCAAACCTCATCTATCATTATTTCTCATGATCTGCAAGTGGTAAGCATGGCCGCAGACCGGGTAGTAATGTTGATTGACGGAGTGTGTTATGCCAGTGGGACCTATGAAGAATTAAAAATGAACTCAGACGAAAAGGTAAAATTGTTCTTTCATTAAAATGCTAACGTTATGAAAAAGGTAGTATTCAGCAATATCCAATTAGGCCTGTTTGTGCTGATGGGCTTGCTGTTTCTGATCTTCGGATTATACATGATTGGGAAAAACCAAAATATCTTTGGCAGTACCTTTAAAGTACACGCTATTTTTTACAACGTAAATGGATTGATGAAAGGAAACAATGTGCGCCTTGCGGGGATTGATGTGGGAACCATACAACAAGTAGAAATTGTAAGTGATACATCGGTAAAAGTAACGATGGTCATTGAAGAGTCCGTTCACCCTTATGTTAAAAAAAGTTCACTGGCATCCGTAGGAACGGATGGATTGATGGGTAATAAATTAGTAAACATCACCAACGGTGCAAATGGCTCATCGGAAATGATACCGGAAGGTGGTCAGTTGATGTCTTCACATGCTGTTGAAACAGACCAAATGTTACGCACCTTAGATCAGACGAATGTGAACCTTTATCACATCAGTACAAACCTGCGGGGAATCACTCAAAAGCTAAATAGCAACAACTCGCTATGGAAAATACTAATGGACACTACGGTTGCTCAAAACATAAAACAGTCAATTTCGAGTGTCCGCAGGACTACCAATAACACAGCGGAATTTACCAAAGAACTTAATTCTTTATTAGCGGAGATTAAGGATGGTAAAGGCTTGGCTGGTTCCATACTTCACGACAGCAGCACCTCGCAGAAATTTAAAAGCAGCATACAGCAATTACATCTGGCCAGCGAAAAGGCAGCACAACTAACCGTGGACTTGGAAAAAATAACTGACAAGATCAAAAA
>CAZNCO010000222.1:0-7163 GCA_964571345.1 uncultured Ohtaekwangia sp. | reverse complement strand
CAATCTGCCAATGCTCGAAAAATTTGGTCGCAAATATGGAAGCACTGTGCCTTGCTGCCTGCGTCTTAACCCAAGCATTATTGCAGGTGGTAATTTGAAAATCTCGACTGGCCACAGTCATTCTAAATTTGGAATCTCGGTGTTTCAGATGCCGCAGATCCTTCAACTGGTCAATCAATATAAAATTGTAATAAACGGATTGCACATTCACCTTGGCTCGGAGATTAAAGACACGGAAGCATTCATCAAAATGTCAAATGTTCTCTTTGATGTAGCCAAAGATTTTCCTGATTTGAGATTTATTGATTATGGTGGAGGTTTTAAAGTAGCTTACAAAGAAGGCGATGCCGTCACAAACATTTATGATTTGGGATTGAAGCTAGGCAAAGCCTTTAAAGAATTTTGTTTGAAGTATGGCCGACAATTGGATCTTTGGGTTGAGCCCGGAAAATATTTGGTGAGCGAGTGCGGATATCTTTTGGTGAATGCTAACGTAGTAAAGTTTACACCTACTGTTACGTTTGTTGGTGTAGATAGCGGACTCAATCATTTGATTCGCCCGATGATGTACGATGCATATCATGAGATAGTGAATGTTTCTAACCCTAATGGGCAAAAGAAGACATACACCGTTGTAGGAAACATTTGCGAGACGGACACGCTCGGTGCCGATCGCCAATTAAACGAAGTGCGTGAGGGGGATTTGCTGGCGATTGAAAATGCAGGAGCATATGGATATTCTATGGCATCCAATTATAATTCGCGTTTGAGACCAGCAGAGGTTTTGATCTGGAATAGTAAAGCACAGCTCATTCGCAAACGCGAAACTTTTGATGATTTGCTGAGAAACCAGGTAGTCGTAGAGATTTAGTTCCGTTGCTAAATGAAAATTGAACACCTGGCGATGTGGGTGAAAGACTTAGAGAAGCAAAAACTTTTCTACACAAAATATTTCGGAGCGAAGGCAGGGGAGAAATATTTTAATCCGAAGAAAAACTTTCAGTCTTATTTCCTAAGCTTTGAAACTGGCTGTCGCCTGGAGCTTATGACCAAGCCTGAAATCCCTGAGAACAAAAACAATGCATATCACCAAGCCACTGGACTGATACACTTCGCTGTTTCAGTAGGAAGTGTGCAGAAAGTGAATGAACTCACGGCTAAACTTCGCGAAGATGGTTTTGAAATTCTGGATGGCCCCCGCACTACGGGAGACGGCTATTATGAGAGCGTAGTGCTCGATAGCGAAGGAAACAGAATTGAGATAACGGTTTAACAACAAAGAAGCGCGGATTTCTCCGCGCTTCCATTCCATTTAACTTTTAAACAATATTACTTCAATCTCGTTCTAAAGAATTCGAGAGTGTGCTTGTACGCATCAGTTGTAAAATCCTTTTTGAAACCTGGATTACTTGGGTTAGCAAAAGCATGGTCTGCATCGTAAGCTTTCACAGTTAATTTTTTTCCGGCAGCAGCCATGTTCTTTTCAAACTTGTCAGTAACGTCTTTGTTGATCCACTTGTCTTGAGTTGGCCATATGTCAAGCACATCGCAGTTCAATGTCTTGAGACGATCAACATTTTCTTCAGGCATACCATAATAAATTACACACGCAGCAGCTTGACTTCCTGCAGTAAGAGCAGCTTGCATGGACTGACCACCGCCAAAGAACCAACCCACCGTTCCGATCTTTGCGTTCTTTCCAGCAAACTCTATCGCACCTTTTACAATAGCGTTGCCGCGATCTTGCTTAAATTCTTGCATAAATTTTCCGGCATCTTCGCGCGTAGTAGCCACACGACCATCATACATATCAAGCGCCAACACGTTTACATTTCCTAAATCTTTGTAAATGTTTTCGGCTTCACGTTTAATATGGTCATTTAAGCCCCACCACTCCTGAAATACAAAAACCCAATTGTTCGTTTTCTTTTTCGCTTCAATCAAATATCCATTCGCCTCAGCGCCATCGGTTTTGATTTTGATCATCTTGCCGCCAGCTTCGCTCACATGAACATAAGGCAGTGGATTCAAGTGCGACTTGTTAAAGCTTTTGTTGGAGGCGAACATAGCAAATTTTTCAGTTGCCGGTGTGTGACACACAGTTTCATCATCCTGGCCAATTGCATTAAATGCAACAGCGCTGAGTAATAACGAGAAGAGTTTTAATTTACGCATCATAGTTGTTTATGGTTTTGAAAGTTAGTTCTTCAATTGTCCACTAATCACCCGATCGTACGTGATGAAGTCGGTATTCACGGGTTCATATCCCAGTTGCCGCAACAACATAGCCACTTGTGCTCTATGATAGCTTGAATGATTAACAAGATGGATCATAATCATCTCCACATTATTAGTAAAGGGTTGACCAGTGTAGTTCGTATAACTCAAGACACGGTCAAATTGTTCATTGCTTTCTACAAAATCTATCCATTGACGGGCAATTTTTTCATTCATTGTGTTTAAATCCGGCAAGGAATAACTTCCCCAAAGTTTCACGTCTGGAGCAGGCAGCCCTTTGATGCGGTGCAGCCATAGAAATTGTGCAGCCAATATATGCCCCATCAACGAAAGCACTTTTTCGTTATCAACTTTTTGATCGGCAAGGCATTTCAATACGCGGCTAGTTGCCCACTCGTTGTATTGGTATAGTTTGAGGAAATATTTCTTCATGGATTGATCATTCAAAATAACAAAATTCTTAATGTGGCTGCGAATATGGCTGAAAGATGGAAGCAAATAAACCTGATAGTTTCGATCGGCTATATTTTTTTTCTGCGAGCTGTCGCGAGGCAGTTTGATAAGCAGATAACAACTGACGTTCGTGAAGAAAAGGTTCGATCTTTTTTACAAAATCAGCTGGACGTTTTGGATCTAGGCTGATGCCGCATTTGGCTTCCTCAATTTCCTGTTTGATCCAACCTCCGAAATTTGTGATGATTAATTTCCCGGCTGCAAGGCCATCAAAATATTTATTCGGGCAACCGGTTTCCAGCACAGGAACATTTTTATAACAAACAAAAATGGCATCGGAGGTATCCATTAATTTCTTTACATGCTGCCGATCAACAAGACCTGTGAAAGTAATGTTCGTAAGAGCAAGTTTTTGAGCAGATGATTTTAGGTGATCTAGCATTGCACCTTCCCCACAAAGAATAAAATTGATTGGCAAGTTTGCTTTTGCTGAATTGCGGGCGCACTCGATAAAGTAATCAAGACCGTTGGCTAAACCTACAGCACCAAAATAAGAAACAACAAACTTTCCATTTTCCTTTGGCGATGGAGAATAGAAATCGCAATCAGCCATATTGGTAATAAGATGCGTCTCTTTTCTCGGAATTTTTTTTTGGATTGATTCTTCAATTGGTTTTGAAAGAGCGACAACAGAGTCAGCCTCTCTATAAATCCATTTTTCCAATTTATATAATAGGGTAATGAAAATGGGATTTTTTACGAATCCGATTTGAATAGGGGCATCGGGCCAAAGATCACCGACTTCAAAGATGAACGGAATTTTTTTTGATTTTTTCAGCCAAATGGCGGGAAGACCAATTGTGAGCGGTACTGAAATAGCATAACAAACCGAAACACCTTTCACTTTTTTCGCAACACTAAAACTTCTGAACGCGAATTGCACGAAAGAAAAAGACCGCTTCAGAAACCCAAATGAATTATCGTAGGCAATGGGTAAATAATGAACCTCTATTCCTTCTATATTTTTTACCTCGTATTGCTTTTTGTTCCATCCGGTGATAAAGCAAACATTTATTCCATTGTCAACTAACGCTTTGGCGAGATAATAGGAGCGCAGTGCCCCGCCTGTTTCAGGAGTTTTTAGATGTTGATGAAGGATCAAGACTTTCACTTCGCAAAGAAAAAAGAAACCTTATCAATACAAAAACGTTTGGCGATTGTAATTAAGATACCGATCGGTATCTTTGTATATGCGCAATCGAGACGAAACCATCAACATCATTTTAAAGCAAGCGGGCCGCTTGTTCAACTCCAATGGTTACAAAGCAACTTCTATTGGTCAAATCACCGAAGCCACTGGGTACACCAAGGGAGCTATTTATCGGCACTTTAAGAGCAAGGAGAAATTGGAAGAGCAGACACTCACCCATCTGACTTCCGTAATGTTTGAGTTGATGAGACAGCGCATAAAAAACGAAAACAATGCCGGTGATAAGCTTCGCTCGATCTTACATTTTTTTGAATCCTACATTTCAAATCCGCCTATAAAGGGTGGTTGCCCATTGCTCAATGCTGCAGTGGAATCCGATGATGGAAATCCGCTGCTGCGCAAAAGAGCGCATTCCATTCTTAATACACTTAAAGATTCTATTATTCATATCCTGGAAAAAGGAATTGAATTCAAGCAGATCAAAAAATCGGTTGACAAAAAATACTTTGCTACGGTAATGGTGGCTAGCCTCGAAGGAGCGATTATGATGAGCAAGCTGGCCAAGAGCAATGAAGATATTGATATAGTGTTAAATCACTTGGAGAAGATGATAAGCGAGATAGAATTATGAAAAACTAAAAGCATCAAGGAAATTTAAAAGCATGAAAACCAAACTCTTAATCTTTTTCTACGGCAGTTACCTGAATTTGCTTGCATGGATTGCCCCAACCAGGGCGGGAGAGCTGGGCTTTTTACTTTTTTGCAGACCGAGAAGGCGATCTGTAAAACCGCACCATCTTGAGTTTTTGAATACATCTGAGAAATTTTCAATTGATTATGTCAATAAAAAAGTGCAATGCTATAAGTGGGGAAGTGGTCAAAAGAAGTTATTGCTACTTCATGGTTGGGAAAGCCACTCGTATTGGTGGAAAAGAATGGTCACTCGGTTGCTGAAGGAAAATGATTATACTATTTATTCACTTGATGCTCCCGGCCACGGGCTTTCACAGGGCAACTATGTTAATATTCCACATTATAGTGGACTTATTGAAAAAATGGTGAGCGAGATAGGGCCGGTGCATGCTCTCTTGGGTCACTCGTTGGGTGCATTTTCTTCTGTTTATACGTTGTATCGACTGCCAGCTCTGCCTGTCTCAAAGTTGGTGGTGATGGCATGCCCGGGTGAAGTGAGTCAATTTGTTGAATACTATCAGTCAGTTTTGAGCCTCTCAGACAGAACAATGAAAGCCATTGAAAAACATTTCGTAAAAGCAATCGATCATGGTCCGGATTATTTCTCCCTAAAAGTATTTGCGTCTACGTTAACGCAGGATGGTTTGATTATTCACGACAAGGAAGACACGGATGCTCCTTATGCAAATGCTGTGGCAGCAAATCAGAACTGGAAAAACTCACGACTTATCACCACTTCAGGGCTTGGCCACAATTTAAAGTCAGACGAATTAATAGAGAATGTGGTCACATTTCTTCATGCTTAAAAAATAAACGAAAGCATACCAGCCTGCGTTTTTTCTACGTAAGTAAAGTTCTGATATCCTGACAAAAGGAAACCTAGCCTCTTTCCTTTTGCAATGCCTTGGCGTAGGTCAAAATGTTTTGTGTGACTTCTTCGGATGGCTGAAGGTCCACTTTGCCAAGTTCTCGTTTGATTTCGGCCAGTTCTTTGTACTGTCTTTGCAATTCGCTATCGCAAAGCAGCGCCTTATCAATCTCCCTCGTCTCCTCCTCCGAGGTTTCGTGGTAAAGGCGCCTCATCAGGTCGTGTTGGGTAAAAGTTTTTATCATAGGCACTATTTATGGTCATTTTCTTTCGCAGGTTGATGAGAGCGTATCTCATGCGGCCCAATGCAGTATTAATACTAACACCGGTGCGGTCTGCTATTTCCTGAAAACTCAGGTCTAGAAATTGGCGCATGATGAGCACTTCTCTTTGTTCTTTAGGTAACTCTTTGATCAACGCCCTCAGGTGGGTTTTCGTATCTCTCAAAGACTGTTTTGTTTCAAAAGAGGGATCTGCAAAATTCATAGACTCCAGAAGAGGCGATCCGTCTTCCATTATAACCTCTGGATAACGTTTGCGCTTCCTGAAATGATCGATTGCCATGTTGTGAGCGATTCGGCTTAGCCATGGAAGAAATTTCCCTTCCTCGTTATACCTATCGCTGTTGATCATATTCACGGCTTTGATAAAGGTATCTTGCAAAAGATCCTCTGCCACATACCGATCCTTAACAATCAGGTAAATGGATGTGTAGATTCTTGACTTGTGCCTGCGAAGCAGGGTCTCGAACGCTTTTTCGTTTCCGGCTTTGTATTGAACAACCAATAGGCTGTCGCTGCATCTGCTATCAATCATTAGACTTGCGTTTTTAGGTAACGTAGAGGTTCTGATCGATAGGCGCGCGGGGTTGGTTTTTGTTTGCTTTGGAATTGAAAAGTAGAAAGATTATTGGAGACGCCAAAAAATTTTAAAAAAAATCTTGCCTACTCTGTCAAACCTTTGCTATTTGAGCCGATTTTTTGATTGAAAATAAATTTATGGCTGTCACCAAGAAAAGAGTTATTAAAAGCCTTGAAAACCTCTCAGAAGAACTGAAGGATCTATTGCATGAACAATATCCGAATGGATATGAGGCGAGTATCACACGAATTACCAATGCGAAAAACGAACCTATTTTTGTCTTCCCTTTGGAAACAGAAGATGCTGTGTATCTCGTAAAAGTGCCAGCCACCAAAAATAGCGATGGAGGATACGATGTGGAGTCAGGGAAACCCCAGGAATTTGATGAGGGAGGCGAAGATGCTGGTGATAATTTTGGTGGGGATGACTTTGATTCAGGTTATGACGGTGGTGGTGATGACGATGATGGAGGAGGAAAATCAGGTGGAGAAGCCAGTTATGATCCAGATTTTGACAATTAACCGTCCTGCTCCTTTTGCCTAAAATCCTTTGATTGGGCGTATTCCTAAGATTTAGGTCTTAAAGTTTGATCAAATTTTTTGTTTAAGGGCTGACCCCGTATTTTTGCGAATCTTTTTTAACACCTCAGATGAGGGATATGTTTATGGCAAAATCAGCAAAGAAAAAACCAGCTAAAGCTTCGAAGCCAGCAAAGAAGAAAGTGGCAAAAGCAAAACCTGCGCCTAAACCTAAAAAAGTTGTAAAGGCGAAGAAGGCTGCCCCTGCAAAAAAGGTGGTGAAGAAAGTTGAGCCCAAAAAGGAAGTAAAGCAGAAGAAAGA